>JAJIYK010000022.1 GCA_020881235.1 Rickettsia endosymbiont of Oxypoda opaca
TACACTTTTAGTTGCTTTTCTGGATACCGTGGTCAAGCCACGGTATGACAAATTTGGCATTTTTCGAGCCATGCAACAATGCCTACAGTCGCTCGCAATGACATTTGGGATATCCATGTAACAACGTCGAATACAAGCGAGACTTGCAAAATTTAGTGTATAGCCCTTAATGGTTGAAGCTATATTCGATTCGGAGTTTTAATTGCCCACAACGCCGCTAAAGCCGTTACGGTTATATATATCCCGATGGATAGAGAGCTGTTTGTTACATGCCAAAGTGTTAAACAAATCGAAGGAGTTAGGCGACCGATTAGCGAAGAGCCGATACTGCTGCCGATTCCTACTAACATATATTTGTCGGGTGTTTTAAATAAATCATTTAACCAACAATTTAGCGGACATAAAAGTGTTACTCCCAAAATTACAATCCATATGCGGACAAAGTTAACATACCATAAAGAAGCATTATTAAGAAATAGCCATAAAGGAATTATAGTTAAAATCATGATTGTAAGGGCGTAACTCAGTAGTTTTATGTAAGGTAATTTTTCTACTAAACGCCCGATTATCGGTATCATTACCATATCAAGAATCAATAGCCCCGTATTAAAAGCCATCATCGTTTCGAGGGATATATTAGTAATAAGCGGAATAAAGCTATTCATAAATACAAAAGGCATGATATAAGTTAAGTAAGAAAAACCTACTACAAGACTAACGCGTGAAATATTTAGTTTGTTATTCCAAATTGTAACGAAATCATGTACAGCGTCATTCAGAAAACTTATTTGAGGAATAAATGTCTCAACGTCATTGCGAGGAGATGCGTAGCATCGACGTGGCAATCTAGGAAAGAAATAATATAAAATTTTACAGAATTTATTATTTTTCTGGATTGCCACGCTGCTTACAGCAGCTCGCAATGACGAGTATAGATATTCTGGGTTCCCGCTTTCGCGGGAATGATATAAAGGAATATGTGAATGATATCTAATAGAATCACTTTTCCTTAGAAAATAACCTATCAGTGCAGTAATTCCGCCGAATATAAAGCATACTCGCCAATATTTATTATAATCTACATTTAAAACTATACTACTAATAAACGAAGCAAAAATAATGCCGACCATAGTAGAGGTTTGATAAAAATATGAAGCTTTAAATGCTTGCCGCTGTTCTTTATTTTCTAAAATATATAATTTAGCAATAGCACACTCACCTTCGGAATATATGCCTTGTATAGTTCTGATTACCACTAATAACAGCGGAGCAAGCCACCCTATTTGTTCATATGCGGGTATTGCCCCGATAAGAGCGGTAGCCAGAGCAACGCCGATTAAAGAGTGAGATAAAGCAAAAACACCGCCGTATTTTTTAGCAACAACGCCAAAAAAATAAGAACCGAGCGGACGTGTAAATAAAGAGGTCGCAAGAACACTGTAAGTAAGTATTAAACCTACTATTTTATCGTGATTTGAAAAGAAAATACCGGCAAGTACAGGTGCAAGAAAACCGTAAAGTGCTGTATCAAAATGATCCATAGCATTGCCGATCAAAATTGATATATCTCTTTTATTAAAAGAACTTTTCATTTATAGTATTTTTAACTTTTTATGAATAGACCTCTTGCATAACGCGGCTAATAAAGAGGAATTTGAAGGAAACACGAAGCACAGAACCGCAGCGTACACTTAGTACGTGAGGATTCGAGCATCGGATTGACGTACAAATTACCTTTAGAAGCAAGTTAGGCAAAAGGTCTAATGCGATTATAATAAATGAATAACTTAAAGCTAGGAAAATTTATTACCTTTGAAGGCGGTGAGGGGTGCGGTAAATCTACGCAAAGTAAGATATTGTACCAGTATTTACTATCAAAAAATACCCCTGCTATTTTAACGAGAGAAATAGGCGGGACTAGCATAGCTGAAAAGATGCGGGATATTTTGATTGATGAGGATTTACTGCCTATGTCGGAGTTATTGCAAATTATGGCAGCTCGCTATGATCATCTCCATAAAAAAATTCTGCCTAACCTTCAGAAAGGCTATACCGTTATTTGCGATAGATTTATAGACTCTACCGCTTGTTATCAAGGGCAATATTCAGAGATAGGCGTGGATTTGGTTTATGACTTGCATAAATCTTTAATGACGGGTCTTATGCCGGATATTACATTTTTTATAGACGTAAAACCGGAAATTGCAATAGAGAGAATAGCTAAACGAGATGCTAATAATAAATTTGATAAAAAGCATTTAGATTTTCATCAAGATATTTATAATGGTTTTAAAGATATTAGTAAAAGATTTCCTGAACGGATAATAACTATAGATGCTTCAAATCTCGATACGCAAACAATACACGAAATGATAATAGGATTCCTAATGCCGTATGTCATTCCCGCGAAGGCGGGAATCTAGTTTTGTGTCTCTCTGTCATTGCGAGAAGGCATTTATGCCGACGAAGCAATCTAATTGAATTTAAGAGAGATTGCCACGTCGCTACGCTCCTCGCAAGGCATTGTTGCGTGGATCGAATTTTTGCAAAGCGTACGGTGTCATGCCGTGACTTGATCACGGCATCCAGTCTTTTTATTAAGGTTTTTTCTGGATACCGTGGTCAAGCCACGGTATGACACCATACTTGTAATAACCA
>JAJIYK010000023.1 GCA_020881235.1 Rickettsia endosymbiont of Oxypoda opaca
ATCTTTAAATTCTTCAGGTACAAATATCTTACTATATACTACTCCTTTCTTCTTACTAAAATCATAAGTTATACTAATAGCTTCTCCACTCTCTTGATCAATCATTCTATATATTAACTTTGAAGCTGCAATATACGCTGCCTTAGCAACTGCATTCTGTCCCTTGCTTCTTTGTATATGTGAACTATGAAAATGATATGTCGCCATTTATAAAAATAATATTATTACTACTTTACAGATAGTTTACTAATCACTGAGCACACAGCGTTTTGTTCCAACAAAACGCAGAAGTGCGCTCTTACGAGAATACTTCTAATATACCATACTTCACGATCTTCCCCTACTACTTTCTTTCTGTTTGTTCCATAAGGGATTAAAGGGGGCTTGCCGCCCCCTCTTAACTCCCCCGCTATTTCTGTAAAAGAAAATATCTTTTGTTAGCCTTTTCTCTTGACTCTATGTTACTTCTCTTGGTATTATTAGTGCTAATATGGTGATCAACTATCGATATATCTCTTCATCATATACCTATACAGGAAGTAGAATTGTGACATCATAGACGCACAGTGTTTTAATTAAATTAACTTGATATCTAAAGGATATATTTGTTATGGCTACTAAAGCTCTTGCAACTAGTACAAAAATTGCAAATCTACAGCAACTAAAAAAAGATCGTATAGCGGAAATAGAAGCTAAACTTTTAAAACAACAAACTCAGTTGCTACAAAAACGCAAAGAAGAGTTGTTTAATCTGTTTCAAGCCTGTAGGGCCTTAACATTAGACGATAAGTTGTTGCTTGGTTTCCTGAAGTTTGTGAAAAATCCTGATAACCAAAACCATTCTATTTTGAATGAGTTTAAAGAGCTTGGAAAAAAAACTAAAATCCCCAGTAAACCAAAATCAGACCACACAAAAACTACTTAAATCTATTGTAAAAAAACTATGGTATACTCGTATGCAATTACAAAAAGCAGTAGCCTTCGATCGTAAATCTGACGCCAGAAAAAAGATTATGCTAGGTGGATTATTTGTTAAAGCAGGTCTTGATTATCTCCACCCAGATAATGCTCATATTCTCTACGGTATGCTACTTGATTGTAAAGAGCAATTAATACTAAATCCTAAAATTATTGATAAATGGAAAATCAAAGGGCAATCTCTCCTTATAAAATAATTATTAACTATAATTGTCAGGTTCTTATATGCAGAAATTATTCATAATACTTGGATTACTCATAACCACCATTGGACTTATCTATCCTCTCATCCCTTATCTTAAACTTGGACGTCTACCAGGTGACTTATTCTTTCAAAAAGGTAACTTCTCTTTTTTCTGCCCTCTAACCTCTTGCCTCCTATTTAGTATCCTCATCTCTTTACTCATATTCCTATTCGATAAATATTTCTAATCCTTAACTCTAAACATTATTGCTCTAATAAAAAGAGTAATAAATAACCTTGAAACTAAAAAATCTTATTATTATATTTATAATTCAAATTATAAATATATATTCAACAAGTTTTACCTATGATTGATTACACTACTACTACACATACTACTTCTAAAACTCATGATGAAGGTCTGAGACAATTTATGTTAAAGGTTTATAACCTTATGGCTGCAGCTCTGCTATTAACTGGTAGTACTGCTATTGTCACAATTTCTTGGACACCACTTTTAATGTTTAATACTACTTTTGGCTCTATTGTTGCTTTTGCCCCTTTAGCTATTGCTCTATATTTCTTCTTTGGCTTCTCTAAATTATCTATTCAATCGGCACAAATCTTATTCTGGATATACGCAGTGCTAGTAGGCATGTCTTTATCTTACCTATTTCTTATTTACACTACTATCTCTATTGCTAGAACTTTCTTTATCTGTGCTGCTGTCTTTGGTATGATGAGCTTATATGGATATAACACTAATAAGGATATCACTTCTTGGGGTTCTTTCTTTTTAATGGGACTTGTTGGTTTACTGCTTACTTCACTTGTTAATCTTTTCTTACAAAGTCCTACTGTATATTTTGCTTCTTCTTTTCTAGGAGTAATCATCTTTATTGGACTAATAGTCTGGGATACTCAAAAAATTAAATCTTTCTACTTCACTAATACTGACAATCATTTGGCACAAAAAATGTCTATTGTAGCTGCTTTTAACTTATATCTAAACTTTATTAACCTATTTCTACACCTTATTAGATTCCTAGGAGGATATAAACGCCATCAATAATAACTTGAATTTTTCTATTTTAAAACTATATCTAATTTAGATAAATAATCTGTTACGATTCTATAATTAATCTTGTATGTTATGGAGTAAAAGAGGGTAATTATGTTATACAACAATGTTAAATTATATTTACTAGCTTGCATTACTGTTATTTTATTGTCCAATCCAACCATTGCGGCTGAGGATAACAAAACATCAAATAATAATCATTATACTATTTATTTACGTCATCCATTAGATTTGATTCATCGCCCTTTCTCTGCTTTTGATTATTACTGGAATAGTATATTTGATGATAGATTATCTATCTATGATTCAAGTTCTATAAAAAGTAAATTCATTACTCAAGACAAACAATATATCCTAGTCCTAGAAGTACCGGGATATGATAAGAATAACATTAAACTTAAAGCAAATAATCGTAAGCTTTTCATTGAAGGTAAAATTGACGATACAAAAACAAATAGTGCTACTGAGCATTTAAATAAAAACTTTAATTATGTGATGTCTCTATATGATGATATTGATCAAAAGGCTATTTCTTCTCAGCTAAAAAATGGCATCTTGACTATTACTTTGCCTAGAATTGCACTCAAAGACCAAGATGCCAAAGAAATACCAATTCAATGAAGAGAATAATAAATAATTATTTTTTACTCATTTAACTGTTGTTAATATTTGAACTTGTTTAACTTTAATAGGAGGTTTTTATGGCTTTTAATTTACCACGTATTAGAAATAAATCAGAATCACAAGATAACTCTAATAAAAGAAGCTATATTGATGATGTCTTTAATAACTTCTTTAATGAAATAGCTTCTTTTTCTTATCCTTC
>JAJIYK010000024.1 GCA_020881235.1 Rickettsia endosymbiont of Oxypoda opaca
AAGGAGCGTGGCAATCCAGGAAAATAATAAATTTCATAGCACTTTTTGTCATTTTTTTCCTAGATTGCCCCGGATATAGCTAGCATCTCCTCGCAATGACGATTTTTGCAACGTTCGTACAACACAGGGTCAAGCCACGGTATGACAGCTTCTAATTTCTGAGCAGTATTTTACCTCTTACCAAAAGTCCTCTTCCTTTTTGAATAATCATTTAATGTCTCTATTATATCATCTTTATTAAAATCAGGCCAATATTTAGGAGAAAAATATAATTCGGCATAAGCAGCTTGCCACAGTAAAAAATTACTAATTCGTAAAACTCCGCCCGGGCGTAATAATAAATCTACGTCCGGCATTTCCGGATCGTAAAGAGCATTTTTAAAATCATTTTCGGTAATTTCTTTTTTACCGCTAATAATAATTTTTTGACAAGCATCGATTATTTCGTCACGGCTACCATAGCTAAAAGCTATACATACCGTTATTTTATTATTAGCTTTTGTTAATTCTATTGCATCTTTTATTTGTTTTTGCAAAAGAGGGCTTAAACGCTCAAGTCGCCCTATTACTTTTATTCTAACACCTTCTTTATGAAGAGTATTTACTTCCTTTGTTAAATACACACCTAATAACTTTATTAAAAAAGCAATTTCCGACTCTGATCGCTGCCAATTTTCCGAAGAAAAAGTATATAAGGTTACGTAAGGTATTTTGAGCTTAATAAGCTCCGGTAGCAGCTCACGGATTTTATTAGCTCCGACTCGGTGACCTTCCGCTTTAGGTAAGTTATGCTGTGCTGCCCAACGAGCATTCCCGTCCATGATAATTGCTAAGTGTTTTATATTTATAACCATTGTAATTTATATTTTTAAAGAGTAACAATAAATCCGTCATTCCTGCGGGGTATTGTTGTATGGCTCGAATTTTTGCAAAGCATATGGTGTCATACCGTGGCTTGACCACGGTATCCAGAAAAAACCTTAATAAAAAGACTGGATGCCGTGATCAAGGAACTAGAATGACACCATACTTGTAATAACCATAATACGGTAAATTATGAGCCACGCAACAACGTCTTTAGTCGGTCACAATGACGTTAGTGATATATTGGCAATTCTATTCTAACCGACAATCCGCCTAAATCCCTACTATCCTCCAAGTAAATAAATCCTTTATGATTATTTATTATTTCGCGAGTTATAGCAAGGCCAAACCCGACGCTACCTGAATCGTCAAGATGCCTTGCCTTATCGGAGCGATAAAAAGGCTTAAAAACAAACGGTTTTTCTTCATCACTTATGCCGATGCCGTTATCTTCAATTCTTATTGTTACTAAAGAAGAATGAGACTGCATTGATATTTTTATTTTAGTTGAGTATTTTATAGCGTTACCGATTAAATTTGCCAAGGCTCTTTCAAAAGAATTTGGTTTAATTTGTATTTGCATATTATTTATATTATCTAAATTTATTAATTCTATATCTATATGCGACCATTTATTTAAAAAAGAGGCAATCCACGAATAAATAAAAACTACTTCAAATTCTTCGGTATTTTTACCTTTGGCAAAATCAAGATAAGAATTGATCATTTGCTGCATGGTTAATATATCTAGCTTTAATCCTTCTGTTTCTTCAGAAATTTCCATTAATTCTAGTTGTAATTTCATCCGAGTCAAAGGAGTACGTAAATCGTGCGAAATCATAGCCAGCATATTAGTTCTTTTGGTAATTTGCTTTTCAATACGATTTTTCATTTTTAAAAAAGCAAGTCCGGCTTTTTTTATTTCTAAAGCACCGGAGGGCTTAAAGTTTTTGGTCTTTTGGACTCCACGACCGAATTCATCAGCGGCATCAGCTAAAGCTAAAATTGATTTTATTTGATTTTTGGAAAAAATTATAGATACGGTAAGTAAGACGATAGTTAAAAATATTAACCATAAAACAAAAATATATACTGTCGGGTTAAGTAATAATTTTGCCGGAAAAGTAATGTGTAATACGCCTGAAGCTAGTTGAAAAGATGCTTCTATTTTATGGTCGTTATTTAATTTAACAATATTTTTTTCGGTGATTTTGGCGTTTAAAATATTTTTAAAAATTTCTAACGATTCGTTTAATTTCGGTTGCTTTGCAGGCAACTTGGCATTTGGCTGAAATTGATATGACAAACTAAGGTAATTTTCCTCTAACTGTGTTTTTTTTCGACCGCTATCTTTATATTCTTTAATTAAAGATTCTATTTCGTTAATAATAATCGTACTGGTATAATATGAAACATTGTACCAATGGCGATCATAAAATAAAAATATTGCTAAAAGTTGACCTATTAAAATCGGAATAATTATAATAAGCATAAAACGTGCAAATAACGTTTTAGGTAAAGCATATTTCAAGAAGCTTGATTCAAGCGAATTTTTAGATATAAAGTGCATAACCCTCATTCCGCACGGTTTTTAAATATCTAGGTTCCTTGGGGTTATCTTCAATTTTACTTCTAATCCTAGTAATTTGTACGTCAATAGAACGCAAGCTAAGTCCGCCCATTATTTTGGATAATTCATCACGTGATATTGCTTTTCCCGTACGCTCTATTAGTATTTCAAGTAATTTTTGTTCGGTTGAGCTTAAGGGGATTAGCTGATCGTCTTTAATAAATTCTTTGGTATCAAAGTTATAATAATTATTACCGAATTTTTTTATATTTTTTTCTTTTTTATACGTGTTATAATTATTAATTAAATTATTTATTCGCAGTAATAGCTCTCTTGGCTCAAAGGGTTTTGTTAGATAGTCCGAAGCTCCGGCTTCTAAGCCCTTAACTCGATCGTCAGGTTCGGATAAAGCCGTTAACATAACAATCGGTATAGTATTGCCGGCATCCCTGATAGTTTCGGCGAAATCAAGCCCGGTTATTTCAGGTAGCATGACATCAAGAATGATTAAATCATAATTAGAATGTACAAGTAAATTTTTAGCTTCAATAACAGATTCTGCTGTTGATACTAAAAAATCATTTTTATGTAAAAATTTCTTCAAAAGTGCTAATATTCTGTTATCATCATCGACAATTAAAATATGAGCTTTATATTCTTTCATAATTAAAACGTTATAGGGTTTAATTTTTTTAAGTTTAATCTAATTAAGGTTTATTGACAATGACAATTCTACAAGAACAGCCTGTTTATCTAGAACAATCTGCCGGTTATATATGGATTAACGGTAAGTTAATTTCTTGCCTTGATGCCAAAATTAATGTTTTAACGCATAGTTTACATTATTCAGGAGCAGTATTTGAAGGGGAAAGAGCTTATAACGGAAAAGTTTTTAAGCTAAAAGAACATACGATAAGGCTGATAAAATCAGCAGAAGCTTTAAAGTTACAAGTTCCTTACAGTGTTGATGAGATTATAGAAGCACATAAATTAGTTATTGAAAAGAATAATATTAAAGATGCTTATGTAAGACCGCTTATTTGGTGTGGTAGTGAGTCGATGAATATTAGTCATGAAAGTTTAAGTGTTAATGTGATGGTTGTTGCTATTCCTTCGGAGCCGAGATTCCCAGCAGAAGGAATAAATGTGCATATTAGCCGCTGGCGTAAAGCATCACCGGATAGTTTACCGCCACAATGCAAAGGGGCAGGACATTATAGTGCGATGATAGTAAGTATAAGAGAAGCTACAGCCCTTGGCTATGACGATGCAATTTTACTGGACTTTCGTGGATATATTGCCGAATTTACCAGTAGTAATATTTTTTTTGTTAAAGATAATACATTATACACCCCTATAGCCGATGCTTTTTTAAATGGTATAACCCGCCAAACTATTATTGAAATTGCTAAAAAATTAGGGATAGAAGCTAAAGAAGAATATATAAAATTAGAAGATATAGAAAATTTTACCGAATGTTTTGCCACAGGTACGGCTGTTGAAATACAAAAAATTCGTTCTATAGATTTGGGAAATAAAAAAATAACTTTTAAGGATCACAAAATTACCGACTCTTTAAAAAAAGAATACGATAAATTAGTACGTGAGTAATTAGAGCTTGTCATTGCGAGGCGTCTCTTGGCACCGTGACCATCCAGAAAATCATAGTCATCCTAAATTTATTTCAGGATCTACTAATGAGATGCACAAAACTTGTTCAGCATGACAAAAAAAGCCTGGATTTTTGCTTTCGCAGGAATGACATCGAAAATTCGCTCCATGCAACAACACAGGTACAAGCCTCGGGATGACTCTGTTTTATATTAGGAGCATTCTATAAAATTATTATACCAATGAAAAAAAAGCTTAAGTTAATATTAGTTATATTTGCGGCATCTCTATTGTTATATACAGCGATATGGTTTGCTATTCTTATTTCTCTATCAAATTCGATTAATCAACAATATTCTAACCGCTATATTGACGCAAAAATATTTAATAATAATGAGCAGTATTTTATTAAATTTTCTAAAGTTAGACCGTACGGTTTTCCTTTTAAATTTGCTATTGCTATAATTAATTGGTCGGAAGAAAGTAGTACCAGGAAAGTTGAATTTAATTCTCCTATTCATATAGGGTATGATTTATTAACACAACATTTATTCCTATCTTTTGGCGGGGAGGCGATAGGGCGACATAAACCGGTAGAAAGAGGCTTCGGCGTAAAATTTAATAATAAAGAAAGTATTTTGTCGGCTAAAATCCCGTTAAGTTTTCAATTATTTAAAATAATCTGGTCTAAAATCTTGGGGCAAAAAAGAGATCTATTTGAAATTATTAATTTAATAGAAATTTTTAAATTTCGTTCTGATAAAGTAGAGATATTTGATTTAATAGATAACCAAAAGCTTTATGATGAAGATTATACATTATTTTCTTTAGCGTTTGATAAAAGTAAATATTATTTAGATAAAGGCGATTTTTTGGAGAACATACCGCAAAAGCTAGATATTATTTATTCAACTAAAATATCTGAAAGTAATCTTGAGAATAGAACAATCCCCGCCGGATTATTATTATATAGATTTGCATGGCCTCATAGCTTTACGTTTGAAAGTAAATTTTATATTAAAACTAAAGCGTTGAATTTTAATGCCAAAAATATTAACGATTGGTCTAAAGACTTTGAGATAGGGATAGATTATGCTAAAATCATCAATGATATTTGTGAAGGCTCGACGCAATTATTATATAAAGGGGCGGTAGATGATTTAGGTAATAATAATATTGTCCTTAAGATTGACTCGCAAATTAAATTAAAGCAAGATTTTATAGAAAAATTATTAAACACTATAAAAACTTATAATGATAAGCAAGCCTATTTATTAAAGCTTTCCAAACTCGATAGTGCCAATGAAGAACTTGTATATATTATTAATAATAAGGATAAGTTTGATTTTACTCCTCTTGAGAATCGAGTGTATGAATTTGCCTTAGATGTTAATTTAGTTACGGAATTAAATAAAGTAACCAGAGCACAAATAAATAATTTAAGCTTATTTTCCGGCAGCTCCGGTTTTAATTTTACAAATGAGAGTACGGTAAATATACTTAAAAAATCTGTAAGTAAAGGGGTAATAATATTTAATAATTACTTTAAAATAATAGATATTTTAGGTGCATATTTTTATAATTTAGGAAAATTTAAAGCTTTTTCCGATGAGAGTAGAGGGTTATATAAAGGTGCTTTAAAATCATTTTTAAGAACTATTTCGGATCATCCGGATTCTAACTCAACTGATATAAGCTTTGAGTATGAATTAGATTTATCTAACCTAAATAATACCAAAATAGGGATGATTGACGATATAAACAAAATTATACCGTTATATTATTTATCGCTATATAAAAGTGCGGTGGAAAAAGTTGAAGTGGGAGATAATATAAAAGAAAAAATGCAGGAATTAATCCCTGATTTTGCTCAACATCAAAAGATATTAGAGCAATTTAGCTTGCCGCAATTTCAAGAAATTACTCAAAGCCTTTGGGAAGAAATTATAAAATAAGGTTTGAAAATTGGATATTATAGAAAAAATACATCACGATTTAAAGGATGAAGTCATTAAGTTAAATAACCTTATTATTAACTGCTTAAAAAGCGATGAGGAACTAATTGAAAGAGTCGGAAAATATTTATTAGAAGCAGGAGGAAAAAGGATTCGTCCTATCCTTACTATTTTAACTAGTAAAATATTTGATTATCAAGGTGAGAATCATATAAAACTTGCCGGTGCCGTGGAGTTTATCCATACTGCAACATTGCTACATGATGATGTAGTTGATGATAGCACGATGAGAAGATTCAAACCTACGGCAAACGTTATTTGGGGAAGCAAAACGAGTATTTTAGTCGGTGATTTTCTTTTTAGTCAATCATTTAAGTTAATGGTAGCTTCGGGCTCTATTCGGGCTATGGAAGTTTTATCACAAGCATCGGCAATTATTTCCGAAGGAGAAGTAGCACAGCTGGTAAAACTTAATGAGCGCCGAATTATCACGAGAGAAGAATATCATGAAATAGTACACTCAAAAACTGCCGAGTTATTTGGAGCTTCCTGTTCGGTAGGTGCTATTATTGCAGGGCAACCTAGTTCTGTCTCTACTATAATGCAAAATTTTGGCAAGTTGTTAGGTAACATATTCCAAGTCATCGATGATTTACTTGATTATCTAGGAAATAGCCAGCAAGTAGGGAAAAATATCGGTGATGATTTTTTAGAAGGAAAAGTTACGCTACCGCTGATTTTTTTATATGAAAAATTAGATAATGAAGGAAGGCTAAAGCTTGAAAATATGATTAAAGCGGATAAACGCACCAATGATGAATTTCAAGAAATACAGAATTTAATAATAGAAAATGAGATAAAACAGCAAATTATAAATTATTTAAGTCTGTTAGAAGACGAAGCAAATAAATTATTAACACAAATCACACAGCAAAATATTTATAAAGATTATCTTTCTTCTCTTATTAAATTTATTTCAAGTAGATCGTATTAGTAGACTTTAAATTTAAAATATGATATAAGACAAAGATAATATGGTATCATAGGGATATGGCTTAAGTATAAGAATATCCCAATTAGGAAGAAACCCTAAGGAGTTTATGTGAGAACTATTATTGATATAGCTGATTCGCAAATTAAAATTCTAGATCAACTATCCCAGAAAAAAAAAGTAGCGAGAGCTGACATTATAAGGCAAGCTTTAGCTGATTATATTGCTAACTATAATCAGAGTAAAAAAGGCTTTGATGCTGCTTTTGGACTTTGGAAGGATAAAAATCTAGATAGTTTAGAGTATCAGGCTAAATTACGTAATGAGTGGAACAACAAAAGCTAGAATTAAAAAATGTCACCTTTCCATAATCTATCTAAAAATTCTTTGATAGGTAATATATTAATTTCCTGGGCTTCTAAATATATTTTTCTTGGAGCTTCTTCTAAGCAGATAATATAGCCTTTATCAAGCTTATGCTCTTCCATAAAAGCTTTCATTCCTCGAAGTTCGCTTTTATGTAAATTTGAAGATATTTTTACTTCAATTGCTAACGGTTTGCTTTTTATAGTACTAATTATAAAATCAATTTCTAAACCTGTTTTAGTACGCCAGTAATTTATACGATGATCTAAATCATTTAAACTTATATATGCTTTTAATTCCGTAAATACATAATGTTCTAGTGCTTTACCTGCCGCTGCACCTTTTAGATCATCAAAATTATTTTCCGTGATATTACTTGCTACTCCTACATCAAAAAAATAAAATTTAGGAGTTGATGATATAATTTCTCGATTAACTTTTTTTGTATATGGATAAATCAAATATCCAACCAACGTATCAATAAGTATTTGATAATATTCTTTAACTGTTTTAGCATCAATATAGCAATCACGAGCAATATTAGAATAATTTAATAACTCTCCATGAGAGAAAGCCGTGCTATCCATAAACCTACTAAATGCAGTAATATTGCGTACCAGTCCTTCGGCACGTATTTCATTAGTTAGATAATCTTCCACATATGCTTTAAGTAATTTACGTGGGTTATTGTTGATAAAATGTAATGGAATTAAACCATGATTAAATATTCTCAAAAGATTAAATTCTTCTTTTATTTCCGGATATACTAAAGGATAAAAATGATACTTTATAGCTCTACCGCCAAGTAAGTTTGTACCGGATGATCGTAACTTCCTACTACTTGAACCGCATAAAATGAAATAACTATCTGTATTTTCTATAAGCCAATGGATTTCATCAAGTAATGCCGGTACTTTTTGTATTTCATCGACTATTATAGGGAAAGTAAGTTTTTGTGTATCTAATGCTAAAATTTCTTCCCGAAATATGGATGGTTGTTTTAGATATTTAAATTGCAAATCAGTTTTTAATAAATCATAATATACTGCCTCAGGATATAGATTTTTTAAATAAGTTGATTTTCCTACTTTCCTTGCTCCCCATAGAAAAGCTGTTTGTTTCTTTTCCAAATGTAATTTTAAATATCTATTATACATATTATGCTAACTTATTAGGAGTTAATTCCTAATTAGTATAACTTATTAGGAGTTAAGTCCAGAATTTTCTTAATAAGATAATTGTTATAGTCTTGTTAAATCAAGCGGTTCTTTAATAACATAACGCCATAATTTATCTATTCCTTTAGTAATGCCGATACGAGAGGTGATAGAAAAAGAAGTTTCAAGACCTATATCGCTTACAAAAAATTCATTATTATTAATAATATCACATTTATTATGAGCAATATTAATTCCTAAATATCGACATAATTTACCGGGACCGTTTAAATGCTGATTTTCGGGTGTGATAATATGGGCACCTCTTATCAAGGTTGCGGCAGGGAAGCCTTCTTGTTCCGTTACGAAATTTAAACAATAATACATGCCGTAAATTAGATATACATAACTAAATCCAGGCAAACCAAACATTATATCGGTTCTTTTTGTGCGTCCTCTTGCAGCATGACAAGCAGGATCATCCTGCCCGATATAGCTTTCCGTCTCGGTAATAATAGCTTTTTTCCCTTGAAAATATAATAATTTCCCCAGTAATTCTTGACTTACTATATTAGTATCTCGAGCGAAAAAATCACGGGTTAGGGGGATTAGATTATTATTCATTTGATATCGTCATTGTGCAGTGGTACAGGATCATAACCGCCTTGACAGAAAGGATGGCATTTAATTATTCTTTTAAGAACTAACCATAACCCTTTGAAACTTCCGTATATTATTATTGCATCCTTGGCATATTCCGAGCAGGAAGGATGAAAACGACAATTATTGCCGAGTAGCGGAGATATAAAATATTGATAAAATTTGATTATTAATAGTAAGATACTAGTCACTATTTTGATATTCCTAACTAAGGATTAAAAACGCTTCGATGTCATTCCCGCTTTCGCGGGAATGACATCGAAAATTCGATCCACGCAACAATGCCTTTCCGCATAGGCGGATTTTTTCAACTATCCTTTATTTTATTAATTATCTCTTCTATTTTTTCTGCGGTTAAATCCTCAAAATAATCATCGTTAATTTGTACGACGGGAGCGTTTACGCAAGCACCTAAACATTCTATTTCTACTAAACTAAATTTTTTATCCGGCGTTACTTCACCGCATTTAATTTTTAGTGTTTGCTCACAAGCTTTAACTATTTGATCGCTACCACGAAGCCAGCAGGGCGTAGTAGTACATATTTGAATATGATGTTTGCCGACAGGCTTTAAATTAAACATAGTATAGAAGCTTGCTACCTCATAAGCTCGCATATAAGGCATATCAAGTAAGTTTGCTACATATTCTATAGTAGCTGTCGGGAGCCAGCCGCCCACTTGACGTTGAGCAAGGTCAAGCAGCGGTAAAACAGCACTTCTTTTACCTTCCGCTGGATATTTTTTTATAATATCTTCTGCCAGCTTCGAGTTTTTCTTATCAAATGTAAAATTTGTAATTTTTGTAGTCATATACTCCTAATAAATACATTTGATGTCATACCGTGGCTTGACCACGGTATCCAGAAAAAACATAATAAAAAGAAAGACTGGATACCGTGGTCAAGCCACGGTATGACAAGGTTACCTATCAATTTCTCCAAACACAATATCAAGCGTGGCGATAATAGCCACTATATCTGCCATCAAATGACCCTTTGCCATAAAATCAAGTCCTTGTAGATGTGCAAACCCGGGAGCTTTAATTCGGCATCGATAGGGCCTGTTACTGCCATCGGAATATAAATATACGCCGAATTCGCCTTTTGGGGCTTCCACCGCTTTATAAGTTTCTCCTTTTGGTACGTCGTAACCTTCAGTATAAAGCTTAAAATGATGAATCATTGCTTCCATAGATTCTTTCATTTTAGCACGAGTCGGCGGTGTAATTTTATGATCGTTAGTTTTAATCTCTCCTTGCGGCATTTTTCCAATGCATTGCTTAATTATTCTTAACGATTGATATATTTCTTCAACACGCACTAAATATCGATCATAACAATCGCCCGATTTGCCAATAGGTACGTCAAAATCCATTTCATCATAAACATCATAAGGATTTGATTTGCGTAAATCCCAAGCAATCCCTGATCCTCTAAGCATTGGTCCGGAAAAGCCCCAATCCATCGCTTCTTTCTGGGAAACAACACCGATATCGACTAATCGCTGTTTCCATAACCTATTATTATTTAGCAATGTTTCGACATCTTGCAAGCGGGTAGGGAACAGCTCTATGAAAATAGCGATATCCTCTAATAACCCATCCGGCAAATCCTGTGCAACGCCGCCCGGCCTAAAATAATTGGCATGCATCCGAGAACCTGAAACACGCTCGTAAAATTCCATGATTTTCTCTCGCTCTTCAAATAGCCATAATAAAGGAGTAGTAGCACCGACGTCTAACGCTTGGCTACCGATATTTAAAGTATGGTTAAGAATTCGAGTAAGCTCGGAAAACATGACTCTAATAAACTGTGTACGCCTCGGTACATCACAGCCTAGCAGTGACTCAACGGCTAAAGCAAAAGCGTGTTCTTGACACATCGGGGATACATAATCCAGCCGATCAAAATAAGGTATGGCTTGCAGATATGTTTTATGCTCGATTAACTTTTCAGTACCACGATGTAGCAAACCGATATGCGGATCGGCTAGATTTACTACTTCGCCGTCCATCTCTAAAATTAGCCTGAGCACTCCGTGCGTAGCCGGATGCTGCGGACCGAGATTTAGAGTTATGTTTTTGAGGTTGTTAGTCATAATTTTTTAGCGACTTAATATTATTTTAGCAACAGGTGTATTTTGACCGTTTTTTGCAAAGCGTTCCGATGTCATGCCGTGGCTTGACCACGGCATCCAGTCTTTTTATACCAAATTTTTCTGGATACCGTGGTCAAGCCACGGTATGACACCCTACTTCGCCTTCTCATCACCTGGTAACACATAATTTGGACCTTGCCAAGGAGAAGAAAAATTAAACTCTCTATATTCTACATCAAGTTTGACAGGTTCATAGACCACCTTTTGCAGAGCTTTATCATACGTAACCTGCGTATAACCGGTTAGCGGAAAGTCTTTGCGTAAAGGATGCCCTTCAAAGCCGTAATCGGTTAAAATACGCCGCATATCATGGCTATCCGTGAAATTTACCCCGAACATATCAAATGCCTCCCGCTCATACCAGCAAGCAGCATTAAATATTTTAGTTATAGAAGGCAAGCTTTCATTTTCAGCAACGGTAATTTTTAGCAATAAACGCTTATTTAACTTTAAGCTTAGTAGATTATAAACTATTTCAAACCTTCTAGCTTGCTCCGGAAAATCCGCACCGAATAAATCAGTTAAGATAGTAAAGCGTAAATCTTCCGACTCTTTTAAAAAAGTAATAAAAGATAATAAATTATCCCGTTCTATTTTATAACTAATAAAACCCGTTATCTCTATAGGAGTTATTTTGATATTATGTGCAGATATAAATTTATTGATAATTTTTACCGGATCACTCATATTTCCTGCCGTCATATTTAAAGCCCGTGCTACGCTTAATTTTCTTTTGTAGCTGCAATAATCCGTAAATTAAAGCTTCAGCAGTCGGAGGGCAGCCGGGGACGTATATATCAACCGGTACAATCCGATCACAGCCTCGTACTACCGCATAAGAAAAATGATAATACCCGCCGCCGTTAGCACAGCTCCCCATAGATAAAACCCATTTAGGTTCAGGCATTTGATCATATACTTTGCGGAGTGCCGGTGCCATTTTATTAGTTAGCGTGCCTGCAACTATCATTAAATCGGCTTGCCTTGGGCTTGGCCTAAATAACATCCCGAAACGATCCATATCATAGCGGCTCGCTGCCGCTTGCATCATCTCAACCGCACAGCAAGCAAGCCCGAAAGTCATCGGCCATAAAGAATTTGCTCTTGCCCAGCCGACTACGTCATCAACAGTAGTTAACAAAAAACCCCGATTAGAAAGCTCATCATTAATTAGTTCGTTTTCTTCATGAAAGCTATTTTTCATAATATTCCTGTAAAATAAAGAAGTAGTTGGCATTGTTGCATGGACCAAAAGCGTTACAAAAAGCACCGTCATTGCAAAGCCGGCGTTGTTGCATGGATCCCCCAAACGTCATTGCGAGCGACTGAAAGGAGCGTGGCAATCTAGAAAATAATAAATTTCATAGCATTTTTTGCTATTTTTTACTGGATTGCCACGGAGATAGCTAGCATCTCCTCGCAATGACTAGGTAAGGTTGATCTTAGTCCCACTCTAATGCACCTTTCTTCCACTCATATATAAAACCGATAATAAGGACAAAGAGGAAAAACATCATTGAAAAAAAACCTATTTTACCGATTTTTCCAAGAGTAATAGCCCACGGTATTAAAAACGTCACTTCGAGATCAAAAATAATAAATAAAATGGCAACTAAATAAAAGCGTATATCAAATTTAGCTCGTGCGTCGCTAAAAGGCTCAAAGCCGCATTCATAAGGCTCTAATTTGTCTTTATTATACTTCTTAGTAGCTAATAAATTCGGTAAAATCATTATTAAGCTAGATATTAATACCGCAATACCGAAAAAAACACTAATAGGTAAATATTCCTGTAAAAATTTTGATTCTTGCCACATAGAATTTGTTTTATGTTGTTCCTATAAAGGTATAAATAGGAGCGATTAAAGCCGGTTTTATTTCATTCCCGCCTTTGCGAGAAGGCTTGCGTGGCTCATAATTTACCGTATTATGGTTATTACAAGTATGGTGTCATACCGAGGCCCCTCCCACGGTATCCAGAAAAAACCTTGATAAAAAGACTGGATGCCGTGGTCAAGCCACGGCATGACACAGCCTTTTTTCAACGTTCGTACACTAGTGGGTCAAGCCACGGTATGACAACAAGCCACTTCATTTTTCCTAGATTACATTAACCAAGCTTAATTATCAATTATTATATCGGATTTAACTAATAACTTCATTAAAACCAATGCCCAAATACCAACAGCCACCCACCATACTTGCCAAATACTATAAGAAACCATACCGATAAAATAATAATTTATAAAGCAGGCATAAGAAATAGAACGATAATTTATTGTTAAATTACTAATTTGTTTAAGATATTTATAAATTAAAGCTAAAAATAATATTAGTCCGATTAAGCCGGTCTCAAGAATAATTTGTAGTATGTTATTATGAGGGTGCAAAGGCAGAGGATGCCATTCCATATTGTTATGTTTAATTATTTCACCGTTCTTTACTTCCATATATTTTGAAGAGGCAAAACCATAACCGAAAATCGGTTTTTCTACAATTTTATTTGCAACAAAATGCCAAATAAATAGCCGATGTTTTGCTGAATCTTGAATAGATGAGGTATATTTTTCTGATATATATTGCGGGTTTATATTGCCGGTAATTATTGGAATTGATAAAGAGCCGACTATTAAGCCTATAATTATCAATTGAGAAAATATCTTTTGTTTTATTATTTTACTAGCTATAAACGTTAACCCGCCGACTGCAAAACCTAAAAAACTCGCTAAGCTGTCGGAGATAAATAATAAATACAGCACTAATAAGTAAAATAATAAAGAAACAATAGGCTTTTTATAAGAAATTAAGATTGTTATTATTATCCATGCGGTAATTGATAGTAAAGCACAACCTCGATCTAACATATAAAGGTTAAAAAACTGCGTGGAAGAAGGTTGAAAAATAGCACGAAAAGCTTTAGTTAGTAGACCGTTAGTTAGATATTCAATAAAAAATAAAATTATTGCTACCATAACTCCGCTTATAAGATAGCATTTAATATTCCGGTTATTTTGAAAAAATATAGACATATCTATGTAATTACTAGCCGTAAAGCCTAGCAGTAAAACCGAAAAAACTTGTAAAAAAGTAAGGAAACTACTTATAGGATTAATTGCGTAGATACATGATATCAAGCACCAGCTAGCAAATAATAATTCTATTTTATAATTAGAAAATAAAAAGCGTAATATAATCTTATCTTTTATAGAAAATAAGAAAGTTATTAAAAAAATCGGTATAGTGATTGCCAGTGATAACCCGCCTATCATACCGATAGCAGGAATTAAAAATATTAAACCGGAAATTAAATAATAATGCATATCAAACACTTACAGACAGTTTTTGGCAAAAATTTCATAAATTGGATGTTCGAAAGTAGAGAGTGAAATACTGCTACTGACCATCCATCCTTGAAAAAGTAACTTCGGGTCTTCGTCAATTTTATATTCGGTAATTGTTAATAATAAATAATTATCTTCCTTATACGGATCAAGGTTTTTTAGGCATTTATGGAGCTTGATTTTTATATTACCAAAATATTGTTCTTCACCGACTTTAAAAATTAGCTCACGAGAAGTAGCGGTAATTTTGTTTAAGGCAATAACTTTACCCTGCTGATAATTTTTTAATTCAGCACTATTAGTAAGCTCAATATTCTCAAAACTAGGTAAATTATCCTCAATAACAGGGGTAAAATCGCTGCTTTCGGTATCTTCGGTAGTATAAAAAGATTCTATATCGATGTTTGTGTTTTCTGCTTGCGAGAGGCTAGTAAAGCCTAGCAGGATAACAGTAACTAAAATAATTTTAGGTAATATCATAAGCCACAATTTATTTTTTAAGAATTATATAGCATTGCCGATTAATCACAACAAAGTTTTATGCTAATCTGCTTTAAGGCAATTTAAAATTAGTAATAAATATTACATATTGTATGTCATTCCTGCGAAGGCATTGTTGCGTGGATCGAATTTTTGCAAAGCATACGGTGTCATGCCGTGACTTGATCACGGCATCCAGTCTTTTTATTAAGGTTTTTTCTGGATACCGTGGTCAAGCCACGGTATGACACCATACTTGTAATAACCATAATATGGTAAATTTATGATCCACGCAACAATGCCGCACGGGAATGACATCGACACGGCTTTTAAATACACTTAATCTTATACTTGTAAATATATAAAATGGCTTACTCAAAGGAATTACTACAGGCTATTTTACGCCAAGATTTTCATAGCTTCATAATTAAAGTTTTTAATACCATTAATCCAGGCATAGAATACCGATTAAATTGGCATACCGAACTAATTAGCGATTATTTGCTGGCGGTGCAAAACGGTGATATTAATCGTTTGATAATTAACGTGCCGCCAAGGTCTTTAAAATCTGTATGCGTAAGTGTTGCGTGGTCGGCTTGGATATTAGGACACAATCCAACTAAAAGGATTATGACCGCCAGCTATTCACAAATATTAAGTATAAAACATTCTTTAGATTGTCGATTTATTTTATCTACCGATTGGTACAAACAGCTTTTCCCCGATACTATTTTAAGTAAAGAGCATAATCAAAAAAGTAAATTTTTAACGACGGCAAACGGTTTTAGATTTGCAACTTCCGTCGGCGGTTCGGCTACGGGTGAGGGCGGTGATATCTTAATTATCGATGACCCTCATAATCCTAGCCAAATAAATTCTTATAAAATGCGTAAAAAAGTAATTGAGTGGTTTGAACAGGTTTTTGTAACTAGGTTAAATAATAGAAATACCGGTGCAATAATACTAGTTATGCAAAGATTACACGAAGAAGACTTAACAAGCTATCTTTTAGCAACTTCAAATTTATGGCATCATTTAAAAATTCCGGCTATTGCCGATAAAGATTATTTTTTTAAATTACTAGTTAATGGTCAAATAAAAGAATATCAATACCTTAGCGGCGATTTGTTAGATAATTTCAAAGATTCTAGTAACCTTTTAAGTAAGTTAGAGCAGGAAATAGGCAGTGCTAATTACTCGGCTCAATATTTACAGCAACCTTTGCCTAAAGGCTCTTCACTACTAAATATCGAAGATATTAGTTTTTACGAAAATTTGCCGGAAAAATTTGATTATTTCATTCAAAGCTGGGATACGGCAATTAAAATTTCCGAGAATTCCGATTATAGTGTTTGCACTATATGGGGGATTCTGGATAAAAAATATTATCTTGTTACAATGACCAGAAAAAAACTTACCTATCCCGAACTTAAAAAATTAGTAGAGAGATTAGCAGAGCAATATAGCCCAAGATTTATATTAATTGAAGATAAAGCTAGCGGTCAACAAATACTTCAAGACTTACGAAGTTTTAACGATAATATACGTATAATCGGCATAAAACCAAGGCTTGATAAAATTACTAGATTTGCATCAATAGTGCCGTTATTTCAATCTTCTAAGGTTTTATTACCTAAACAATCAACGTTTAATAATATAATTTTAAAAGAATTATTATATTTCCCGCATGTAAGAAATGATGATATAGTAGATTCCGTTAGTCAGTTCTTAAATTTTGTCAAAGAATTATCATTAAAGCCGCCGGCAAGGATTAGAGAGCTTTAAAAGGAGCTTTGTGACATTATCCCTGAAGAAGCAGTATAACCGTCAGACCTATTACGCTCGTGTCTTATATCTACCCTCTTAAAGTCATTTCTTTATATTGACCTCTTATTTATTATATCATATTTTAGACCTACAATTGCGAAGCCACGAAGCACAGGCGTTGTTGTGTGACAATAATTTACCGTATTATGGTTATTACAAGTATGGTGTCATACCGTGGCCCCTCCCACGGTATCCAGAAAAAACCTTAATAAAAAGACTGGATGCCGTGATCAAGTCACGGCATGACACCGTACGCTTTGCAAAAATTCGAGCCAGGCAACAACGCCTATAGTCACTTGCCATGACGGGTTTTTATTAATTCTTGAGCCACGCAACAACGCCCGAGCCACGCAAGAATGACATTAATGCTTAAGTTAATAAATTATGATATACTCTAGAATGACCCCTTTATTACTCGGTATGCTTAGCGGGCTTGTTTTTGCACCGACCTTTTTTTTGCCGCTACTCTTTACTTTATCGTATCTATGCTATCAGGTTAAGAGCTGCAAAAATTGGCAGCAAGCGGCAATAGTTAGTTTTATATTCGGCTTCGGGCATTTTTTAGTCGGTATGTATTGGATTAGCCTCGGGGTTAGTGTTTATATTGAAGAATTTTGGTGGGCTATTCCGTTTGCGTTAATAGGGTTACCGCTTATCTTAGCTTGTTTTATTTCGGCTAGCTGTATATGTAGTTTTTTTGCGAGAGATAATGAATATTATCAATTTATATTTTGTTTATATTGGATATTATTCGAGTGGGTTAGGTCATGGATATTTACCGGTCTTCCTTGGAATCTTATAGGCTATGCTTTTTCATTTTCGGATATATTAATTCAAGTCGTTAGTATAATAGGGATATACGGGCTTAGCTTTATCGTGATTTATATTTCTACTAGTTTTTATCCTCTTTTTGCTAAACAGTATAAGCAGTTTAAAATATTGTTAATCAATTCGATTATTATAGTAACTATTATTGCTATTTACGGAAAAGTTAGATTGGATAATAACCCTACTAATTTTTCAGATATTAAAGTACGCTTAATACAACCAAGTATTGCACAAACTGCTAAGTGGGATGCAAGCGAGTTCTGGAAGAATTTAATGCTACATATTAAATTATCCGAAGATTCTTCTGCCGACTTAATTATCTGGTCGGAAGCAGCGTTAGTAGTTCCATTTAATCAACCGGAAGTAAAGTCGGAATTGTTGAAAATGTTAAGACCGTCTAAAGCAATTTTAATTACCGGCGGAGTAGATAGTAACGAGGAGTCGGGCGATAACTTTGAGCTTTATACTAGTATGTATGCAGTCGCAAAAAACGGTAGTAAGTTATTTGAATACCATAAATCTCACTTAGTCCCGTTCGGGGAATATATGCCTTTAAAAAATATATTGCCCTTTAAAAAACTAACGCATGGGTTTGTTGATTATACTGAAGGAAAAAGCGAGCTTGTTTACCTTGAAAAGCTTAATCTTAAAATCAAACCGCTTATTTGTTATGAATCGATTTTTCCGGATTTTGTCCGTACTTCAAATAAAATTGCCGATTTGATAATTAATATTACTAACGATGCTTGGTACGGTGAATCGAGCGGTCCTTATCAGCATTTTCAAATTAGTCGCAGTAGAGCAGTGGAAAACGGTTTGCCTATGATTAGGGTAGCAAATAACGGTATTTCCTCTATAATTGACCCCTTAGGGCGTATAATAAAGAAATTAGACTTAAATAAAATCGGCTATATAGACGGATTAATTCCTCAGAAAGTCAATTCCCCTACTATATATTCACAATTTGGCAATAAATGCATTTTAATAGTTATTATCGCTATATTGCTAACTCATTATCTAATAAACAGAATAATACGTAGACAAAAATAAAAAATTAATAAATTTTTCAATAAGTTACTTGATTAAGAAAAAACTATCATTATAATATATCTAAAGTTGAATAAATATTTCAATAATTAAATTAATTGTAAAGATGAACGAATCAAGAAAACAGGTTGAGAAGCTTGCTAGCAAGCGCCTAAAACAACGCCGCATTGCTTTGGGGTTAAGTCAAAAAGATTTAGGTAAAGTTACTGAGATAAGTACTCAACAAATACAAAAATACGAAGAAGGATTAAGTAAAATACCGGTAAGTAGGCTATATGTTTTTGCAAAAATTTTAAATACTCCGTTAAAATACTTTATAGATAGTTCAGAAAAAACTGAAAAAGAAATAGAAATAGAATATTTATTTAAAGAGCCAAAAAACAAAGCAAAAGCGGTTGCCGAAGAAGATGAAAAATATAAAGGACGTGATGACTCTTAAGGTTGTTTAGTAATATTTTTTAGTAAAACGATAATTTTCTATTGACTTAAAATTATATAATTTCTAATGTTTTTTTAAGGGATCGGCGTTATTGCATGGCTCGAATTTTTACAAAGCGTTCGGTGTCATGCCGTGACTTGGTCAGCGTTGCTGTATGGCTCATAATTTACCGTATTATAGTTATTACAAGTATGGTGTCATACCGTGGCTTGACCACGGTATCCAGAAAAAACCTTAACAAAAAGACTGGATGCCGTGATCAAGTCACGGCATGACACACTATACTTTATGGTATGCCACCATACTTGTAATAATATGATGCTGGTAAATTATGAGCCATGCAACAACGCTACAATGGTACGCAATGACGATTCTGGTATCCACGCTTACCCCTAAAGCTAATGCTCACTTGCGTTTAAGTGGCATATTTTTTTAATAATATTAAGCAAGCAATGAATATAAGCCCTGATTACTTAATTGAAAGAAGACAGAAGAAATCACAATTGTTAATTTGGAAATTAATTGCAATTTTATTGATCATAATTTTAGTCGCTATTGTCAGTAAAAATTTTATATCGAAAGATAGCTTGCCTATTAATCAGGAATATATAGCTTCAATACTAATAGACGGTATAATTCTTGAAGATGCAAAGCGTGATAAAAAACTCAAAAAAATAATTAACGATACGCAAATTAAAGCGTTGATAGTTAACGTTAATTCACCGGGTGGAACGGTAGTAGGGTCAGAGAAAGTTTATAATATCTTACGTAAAATATCCGAGAAAAAACCGGTGGTGATAGTCATGGGGACGATGGCGGCAAGCGGCGGCTATTTAATATCTCTCGGCGGTGATTATATAGTGAGTCATAACGGCACGATTACCGGCTCAATCGGAGTGATATTACAAACTGCCGAAGTCACGGATTTGGCTGAAAAATTAGGAGTTAAGTTTACTAGCTTTAAATCGGGTGAACTAAAAGCCGCTCCAAATCCTACGGAAAAAGTTACGGAAGCCGTGCGTATTGCTATAATGGAAAATATTTATGATACCTATGATTATTTTATTGAGCTTGTCGCATTACGTCGAAAAATTCCGCTTATAGAGGTGAAAAAAATAGCAGACGGTAGAATATATTCAGGGCGTCAAGCTTTAAAACTCAACTTAGTAGATAGTGTCGGCTCCGAAGATATGGCATTAAAATGGCTATATGATGTTAGAAAAATTAGTTCGGAGTTGGCGGTAAAAGAGTTTAAACTAAAACCGAAACCTAAATTATTTGAAATGATTTTTGAGGATTTTGATAATATCGTTCCAAGTTTCTTTAAAAATAATTTTCATGGGGCAAAAGCAATTTTTAATGCAGGCAATTTTCAATAATGGCTACTAAATCTTCCCCTAAATCTCATTTTAAGGCTTATCTTGTTGATAAAATACATAATGAATTAAATTATCTTTCTAAAGAAGATATTGCAGATTCGGTAAATCTAGTTTTAGATTATTTGCAGCAATCACTTAAAGAGGAAAAGCGAATTGAAATAAGAGGTTTCGGCAGTTTTTCTATCCGGCAACGTAAATTCCCACAAAGTGATAAGTTTTATAAAACTATTTATTATAGAATGCCTAAAAATTTATTTAAGAATGATTAGCTTCTGTGAACAAAATTTAAATTATATAAATAATTATATAAATGTGGTGCATTCGATTGGATTTGAACCAACGACCTTTGCCTTCGGAGGGCAATGCTCTATCCAGCTGAGCTACGAATGCTTATATTATTGATGTCATTATGACGGGTTTTTTGGCGTTGTTGCCTGGCTCATAATTTACCGTATTATGGTTATTACAAGTATGGTGTCATACCGTGGCTTGACCACGGTATCCAGTCTATAACGTCATAAAAAGGCTCTAAAATAAGTCTAATATGGCTTTATTTTTCTGGATACCGTGATCAAGGAACTAGAATGACACCGTACGCTTTGCAAAAATTCGAGCCACACAACAACGTCCCATGCAGGCAAGAATGGCATCTAGAGTGTTTTAACTATCCTCAAAAATAATAAAATTACCCGTTATTATAAGTTATTTGTTCAATAAGGTATAGAGAAATTTTACTACAAAACCCCTTGTACAAACGTATTTTCATTTAAATTAAGCTGCTGCTTCATTGCTTTTAGCGTATTTTTTAGCAAAAAGGCAATAGTCATAGGACCGATTCCGCCCGGAACGGGAGTAATATATTTTACTTTATTTACGACATTTTCAAAGTCAACATCGCCGACAATCTTATTATTAGGTAATCTAGTAATTCCTACATCAATTACTAAGGTGCTTGAATTAAAATATTCCGCCGTTAATTGCAAAGGTGAGCCTATAGCAGATATTACTATGTCGGCTTTAGAAATTATAGAACTTAGATTTTGCGTTTTAGAGTGGCAAATAGTAACTGTACAATTTTCTTTTAACAATAAAGCGGCAAGAGGTTTCCCGACAATATTTGAGCGTCCTATAATCACCGCATTTTTACCGGTTAAATTTTTTTCATAGTGTTTAATTACCTCAAGGCAACCAAGAGAAGTGCAAGGAACGAATCCCCTATTTAATCCGCTATGTAAATAACCGACATTTAAGGGATGGAAGCCGTCAACGTCTTTGCTCGGTGCAACCGCCGATAAAATACTTTCTTTGTCTATATTAGTCGGCAGCGGTAATTGCACGATAATCCCCGAAATTTTAGGGTCATCGTTTAATTGATTAATTCGTTTTATTAGCTCACTTATTTGTATTGTTTCCGGCAATTTTAACTGTAGGGTATCTACCCCTATTTTAGTTGCACTTCTTACTTTGTTTTGTACGTATATATTACTTGCGTCGTTATCGCCTACCATTATAATAGCGAGCTTTGGGGAAATACCTATATTGTTTTTAATTGCCTCAATTTCTAATTTTAATTCGGCTAATATTTTATTAGCTAAAAGCTTTCCGTCAATTATATTATTCACTGTTTTTTTACTCCTTGGTGGAGAATTTAGTAGTAGAATACTCAAAATGCAAAGCTTTTCCGTCAAACACACGGCTATAAGCATGATGAAGGCTGCTTGCCGCTTCGGCAAAACCGGTAAGAATTAATTTAAGCTTACCGGTATAATGAGCAATATCGCCGATTGCGTAAATATTTGGAATATTAGTTTGAAAATATGGCGGTTCTACTTCAATATGATGAAGCCTAACATTTAGTCCCCAATTACTTATCGGTCCGAGTTCCTGTTTAAGTCCAAAAAACGGCAATAAAATATTAGAGGTTAATAAACGAGTATTATTATGCAAATCTTTTACGCCGACCTTTTCAAGTATTCCGTCCTTTCCCTGAAGAGAATCGAGTTGATAGCCGATGACTAACTCAATTTTACCGCTATCTGCTAGATTTTTTAATTGCCTTAAACTTTCATTTGCTGCTCTAAATTTATCACGCCTATGCACTAGATATATTTTTTTAGCGATCTCGGAAAGCGAAATAGCCCAGTCAACGGCTGAATCACCGCCACCGGCTATTACTATTTCTTTATCCTTAAAGCTATTGCGGTTATTTACAAAATAAAATACCGATTTATCCTCAAATTTTTCAATATCTGCTAAAGGCGGTTTATTCGCTCCGAAGGAGCCGGCACCGACGGCAATGATAATAACCTTACCTTTGATAGTAATATTTTTTGAAGTTTTAACCTCAAAAATTCCGCCTTGCTCTTTTAACTCTATAGCTTGCTGGTTAAGGTGATATATCGGATTAAAAGGTGCAGCTTGTAACTCTAGTTGTTTTATTAATTCCTCCCCCATAATTTTAGGGTGAGCAGGTATATCATATATAGGTTTTTCGGGATAAAGGGTAATACATTGCCCCCCTATTATTTCTTGCGAGTCGATAACGTGGCATTTCATACCGAGCATGCCGGCTTGAAAAATAGTAAATAGCCCAACCGGTCCTGCACCGATTATTATAACATCCGTATTGTGCATGATAATTTATAAATAGAATTTGTTAGTCTGTTGGGATTTTATTGTAGAATTAACAAATAATCAACCTTCTTAAAAAAATAACTAAGCTTTAGTTATAAATTATATTGAAGTTTGCAATATTATAGCCGATTATGTTAATGTATAAGGTGTCATACTGTGGCTACGACGGCGTTGCTGAATTTTTGATGTCATTCCCGCGAAGGCGGGAATCCAGAAAAACACTTAAAATAAGCAAAATTATATAAAAATTTACTGTATAATTCGCTTAAATATTTTCTGGATTCCCGCCTTCGCGGGAATGACACAAAGTGTAAAACCGATCCACGCAACAATGCCGATTAAGGAACTAGAATGACACAACCTTTTTTCAACGTTCGTACACTAGTGGGCTTGACCACGGTATCCAGAAAAAACCTTAATAAAAAGACTGGATGCCGTGATCAAGTCACGGCATGACACCGTACGCTTTGCAAAAATTTGATTCATGCAACAACGCTATAAAATACACAAGGGTTGCTATGCTTAATATTTGTTTAATTATCCTTTTCCTATTTATTGGCTTAATGACTTATCTTTTCATTAAGGCGATAGATGTGTTTACTCAACTGTTAGTATTAAACAGTTTTACTAGTATTACGACATTATTAATTTGTGTTTGTGGATCGTATTTAAGAAATAGCTCTTATTTAGATATCGCTCTTATTTATTTTTTCTTAAGTTTTATAGCAAGTAACGCTTATTTAAAATATTTTTTACATCAATCTAATCAAACTTAAACATGGTTATAGATATAGTACACGTTATAATATTGGGAAGTGGCTTAAGCGGTATGCTTACAGCACTATCGATGGCAAAAGTCGGTATTAAAACTACTATTATCGAAAGTAAGTCAGTTAAGGCAAATAATTTCTATAGCGATATAAGAAGTACGGCAATAACTCCATATTCTCAAAATTTTTTAAATAGCCTTGAAATATGGTCAGAGCTGGAAAATTTAGCGGCTGAAATGCAAGATGTGTATGTAGTTGATAATAAAGCACCGGAAATATTGCATTTGAGAAATAAGCTACGATGTCATTCCCGCCTTCGCGGGAATGACATCAACGGGTTAGCAGCTCCTCTTGGATATGTAGTAAAAAATAGTGAGTTTAAAAAAGCTTTAGTGACAAAAATAAAAGAGAATTCTTTAATTAATCTAATCGATGAATGTGAATATAAAAAAGTAGAAAGCAATCCCGATCACTCTGTTATAACGCTGGATAATAATAAGCAAATTACTTGTAATTTACTAATAGTGTGTGACGGATATTATTCAAAAGTTCGATCATATTATTTTAGTGATGAAATAGAAGAATCTTATCAAACGGCACTTACTTTTGATGTTAAGCATGAAATAAACCATGATAATTGTGCTATGGAGCATTTTCTGCCCTTAGGCCCTTTTGCTCTTCTACCGTTAAAAGATCAAAATAGCTCTTCAGTGATATGGTCTACTAGTGCTAAACAGGCGTCTTTGCTACAAAATTTACCTGATGAAGAATTTGAATATTTAGTACAAAGAAATTGCGGTAAGTCTTTAGGAAAAATTACTATTGATAGCAAGATTTCTGCTTTTCCGTTAAAAGCCCGTTTAGCTAAACAGTATTTTTATAATCGCATAGTGCTGATTGCCGATAGTGCACATATTATCCACCCGCTTGCCGGTCAAGGTCTTAACCAAGGTATAAAAGATATAGAAGTCTTAACAAAACTAATAGATGTTATGGGCATAAAAGAGGAAACCTTACAACAATATCAAAAATTAAGGCAAGACGATAATTTTATTATGTATAAAATTACTGATGAGCTAAATAATATTTTTTCAAATTATTCAAAAAATTTATGGTATTTACGACGTTTAGGTTTCAAGGCTATCGATAACTTAAAACCAATTAAAAATTTGATAACGCAATATGCTATGGGCGAGAGGTGAGACGCTGTCATACCGAGGCCTCTTCCACGGTATCCAGAAAAAACCTTAATAAAAAAACTGGATGCCGTGGTCAAGCCACGGCATGACATCGGTACATTTTGCAAAAACTTAAAAGGGTATTTATGAGTAAGGAAAATCAAAATAATACTCCATATGAATCGTCAATTAAGCCACCGGCTGAAGGCGTTGAAGTAGCACAAGAAAACAATGCAAAGCCGCTACAATCGTCAATTAATACTCCTATCAAACCTTTAGAAAATCCTCAAGAAGTAAAAGAGCCTGAAATTCCTAAGCAAGTCAAAACGACGAGAACACTTGAAGATACTAAAAGTCTCTATGCAGCTAGAGCGGCAAGAGTCGGTGCTGCTGCTGTTATAGTTGGGGCAGCAGGTGTAAAAGCATTAGGACAAGGTGCAAAAGCAGCAGGGAAAATTGTAAGCGGTGATATTATTACAGGTACCCAAGATGCTGTAGAGGCAGGCATTACTTTAGCTTCCGACCTTGCAAAAGCAGTTGATCCTGTTGATAAACTTCTACAAAAAGGCAAGATTAAAGAAAAAGGCCCTGAAAGTCCCGGTATATATGATAAAGTACTCGATAAAGTTAAAACTCTTCCCGGTGGTGTGCCGGTTGCAAATGCAATAGATAAAACATATAACACTTTGAGTAGTAAGGCAGTAAAGCGAGGGGCAAAAATTACCGGTGCCGTAGTTTCGTTAGCAGTTAATCCAACACCTATAGGCCTTGGTATTGCAGCACTTTCTTTAACTTCCGTTGCGTATGGTGTTGTCAAGGAAACTCTGGAGGTTAGGGAAGATAAACATTTAGATAATGAAAAAAACTCATTAGAAGCTATTAAACATAATAAACAAGAACAGATTAAATTAGCAATTAATGCTAGAAAAGATATAGGAAAAGATAGTCCTGAGCTTCAAAATTTTTTAGATTCTAAATTACCGCAAATTTACGTAAACCCACCGGCTGAAACAATTTTTAAAGGTAGTAAAGCAAAAGAGATATTCAAAGCCGTTCGAGATAGTACTCTAGGAGGGGGATCGTTATTACTTGAAGGTATAGCTAGAGGGGGCGTAGTCGGAGGAATAATGGCAGTCGCTGCAACATTTGTCAATACTACCGGAGAAGCAGAAGCAAATTTAGTACATATGGTGCGAAAACACGATACGATAAATAAGGTAAATAATTTAAAATTATCAGCCGAAAATTATACAAATACCAAAGAGCTTCGAGAACAAGAGCGTCAAGAAAAAATAAATACCAAAACACTAGAAGAATTTTTAGAAAAAACTCCGGGTATTGATAAATTGAATAAAATTCAGCTTGAAGCGGCATTTGCAACAAAACAAAAAGAAGTAGAAGCAAGACCGGAATTTGCACCTCTGGCGGAGCGAACTAACTTTGAAAAAGCTAAGTCGGCAGTTAAAGCCGGAGCGGGTTATTTTGTTGAATCACAATTTGGTGATTTAAAAGAGTTATACGGTAAAGATAAAGAAAAAGGTGAAAATCCACCTCAACAAACCCCAAAACCAGAAGTAGCAAATTCTAAATCATCGACACTTTCTAGAGAGCAAACAAAAAGCAAAGCTGCAGAATATGCACATAATATGCAAAAAGAATTTTCTAAAAGTGGAATATCTAATAAGGGCAACCCAGGCCCCTCAAATGGTCCACGTAATAAAGAACAACATAACTCTGTACGAGGACATTAATTGACAATACTTAAACCGGTTAGCAAGTTTTATAATTACATAATAGATTATATTTTACCGCCTAGGTGTTTGTCATGCTCGGAAATACTAAATAGTAAAGGGAAATTTTGTGCTAACTGCTGGGGTAAGCTTGATTTTATTGCGAAGCCTTATTGCCAATTATGCGGTCGTAAACTTGCAATAGCGATTTTAGATAATTTTTGCTGTACTCGTTGTTATAACAGCAAACCGAATTATGATTTAGCTCGTAGCCTACTTAAATTTAATGAATATAGTAAAAAAATAATCCATCAATTTAAATATCAAGATAAAACCGTATTTGCTAAGACTTTTGCAAAGCTGTTATATAATAGGTACGGCAAAGAAATTGCAGATATCGATTTAATCGTACCGGTGCCGATGAATAGGTTTAAGAGGCTGCTACGAATGTATAACCCCGCTCATATTTTAGCACAGGAAATTGCCAAAATAACCGATAAGGATATAAAAGCAGATATACTAATTAAAGCAAAATGGACGAAATCACAAACATTTTTATCAAAAAAGCAAAGGATGAATAATATTAAAAAGAGTATTAAATTTAATAGAAAATATGAGATTACTAAACAAAAAATTTTATTAGTCGATGATGTAATAACTACCGGTACTACTATTAATGAATGCACTAAAATTTTACGCCGAGCGGGTGCTGGTTCAATATATGTTATGGCAATTGCGATGACTTGAAAATGTAAGTTGTTGCTACGATACGGTATTGTTGTGTGGCTCATAATTTACCGTATTATGGTTATTACAAGTATGGTGTCATACCGTGGCTTGACCCTGTGTTGTACGAACGTTAAAGAAAAGGCTGTGTCATTCTAGTTCCTTGATCACGGCATCCAGTCTTTTTATTAAGATTTTTTCTGGATACCGTGGTCAAGCCACGGTATGACACCATACTTATAATAACCATAATACGGTAAATTATGATCCCCGCAACAATGCCACCTCGCCATGACAATTCTAGGAATCATGCAACAACGCTATGTCTGTACGGGGAGTAAAATCAAAGATTAACTGATGCCGATTCTTCTTGTAAAAGTGCTTTTTCCTTTTTATATATATTTTCGTCTTTATAATCCTTAAAAAAATATTCATCTTTTGAATATCCAAATAATAATAAATTTGAATTAGAATATTTTACAAAGGGCTTAGGTATGTGCTTATCATTTTCAGCACGTGTTATTGCATTCTCACAAAATGATATGCTAAAACTATATATGTCTTTATCAGGAAATAATTTATCGTCCGGTTGATGATAATACCTAGATTCTCGTGGATCATCTTCTGAAACTAGCTGAGAAGTAGAAAATTCTATATATGAACGATAATGAAATATATGGTAGTAATATTTACTAACTTTATCTTTTTTTTGAACTGTGAGCTTAAACGTAAAGCTATATGAACCTTTATAATGATCATATTCATCATCACTTGGACCTGTAAGATAAGTTAATGCTGCGTAGAGTTTAGGTAATATTAATGGATTCTCAGTTATTCTACGCCCAAAATGAAAATAAGCTGAATTTTCGATAGGTATAAATTTAAAGGGTCTAAAATAGCTCGTATCAGTTATTCGTTCAATTTCAATAACGGATTCTGACCCTGCATAAAAAGTTTCTTTGAAGTTAATCATATATTTAATTTATTGACTTTTTTTATTTTTTGCATCTTGTGGTTTTATATTATATATATTAATACTACTTTTGTATATACTTAAATTTCTTTTTTTTACTCTTAACATATTTTATTATACTTTTTTTAAAGATTGAGTATAATTGTCTTCAAACTCATACCCCAAAAGATATAATATAAGTTATGGATAATACGGCACAAATATTAAGACTGGCTGAAGAAAAAATTTTGTTGGTGCAAAATAGCCAAGAATTGCAACAATTTAAAGTAGAATTTTTAGGCAAGCAAGGTATAGTAACGGCAGAGCTTAAAAAGTTAGCTGCTTTAAATGAGAGCGAACGGAAAGATTTTGGTATAAAAATCAACAGCTTAAAAGAAGAAATACAGAATATTATAAAAACAAAACAAGCTGTTTTAGAGGAAGAAGAGTTAAACCAAAAACTTACGAGTGATAAAATTGACTTAAGCATTCCGGCTAGAAAATATAAACAAGGCTCAATCCATCCGATCACGCAAGTGACGGAAGAATTGATGCAAGTATTTTCAAAATTTGGTTTTTCTATCGAAGACGGTCCGACAATTGAAACAGACTTTTATAACTTTACTGCACTTAATTTTGAAGATGACCATCCGGCACGACAAATGCACGATACTTTTTATTTAAAGGGACAAGAAGAAGAGGGAAAGCATTTATTACTGCGTACTCACACCTCAACAGTGGAAATTAGAACAATGAAAAAAAGACCGCTGCCTTTTAGGATTATAGCACCGGGCAGAACCTATAGATCGGATTCGGATATAACTCATACCCCAATGTTCCACCAGATTGAAGGACTCATCATTGATAAAAATATCCATATGGGGCATTTGAAATACGTTATTACCGAGTTTATAAAAAGTTTTTTTGAGAATGCCGATATCGAGCTACGTTTTAGACCGAGTTTTTTCCCTTTTACCGAACCGTCCGTCGAGGTGGATATTCGCATGCAAAAAAACGATAACTGGCTTGAGGTGCTTGGCTGCGGGATGGTTCATCCGAACGTATTAAAAAATGTCGGTATAGATAGCAATATTTATCGAGGTTTTGCTTTTGGTCTCGGGGTAGAGCGTTTTGCCATGTTAAAATATAACATTAAAGATTTAAGGCAATTTTTTGAGGGTGATTTGCGTTGGCTAAAACATTATAATTTTTCTAGTTTTGATATCCCTAATTTAGCAGCGGGGTTAACGAAATGAAATTTACTTTATCGTGGCTTAAACAATTTTTAGATACTGATTATACTGTCTTAGAAATAGCTAATGCACTAACTGATATCGGTTTAGAAGTTGAAGAAATAATTGATAGAAGCGAGGAATTAAAAAGCTTTGAAGTAGCACATATTATATCTACTAGACCTCACCCGTCAGCCGATAAGTTAAAGCTTTGTAATGTACAAACTAAAAATGGATTAGTGCAAATAGTTTGCGGAGCAAGTAATGCTAGAGAAGATATTAAAGTAGTGCTTGCTCCTATCGGTACTGAAATACCGAATGGAAAATTTAAAATTAAAGAATCGGTAATTAGAGGGGAAAAAAGCTTTGGGATGCTCTGTTCCGAAGAAGAGTTATTACTCTCACCAGAGTCGGAAGGCATTATTGAGTTGCCGTTTTCTGCTAGCGTCGGAGAGAAGTTTATTAAATATTACGGCTTAGACGATCCGGTTTTCGATATTAACGTTACTGCCAATCGTGGTGACGCTTTAGGCATTTATGGAATAGCAAGGGATCTGGCAGCAAAAGGAGTCGGAACGTTAAAAGAATTAGATATCCCGCAGTTAACTAGTAAATATACGGCTACAACCGGTTTAGAAATAAAAGATAAAATTGCATGTCCCTTATTTACCTTTCGAGAAATAAAAAATTTAAAAAATAAACAAAGCCCCGAATGGTTAAAAAAACTACTGCAAAATATTAAGGTAAAGTCTATTTCGGCGATAGTCGACGTTACAAACTATATTTCCTATAGCTTTGGTCAACCGATGCATGCTTATGATTTAAGTAAATTATCCGGTAATATTAGTGTTGAGCGTGTTCAGTGTCATACCCGCGTAGGCGGGTATCCAGAAAAACCATTAAAAAAGCGTCTGGATCCCCGTTTTCACGGGGATGGCATAAGGGAGCACGGGGATGATATAAGGGGGTGCGAAAATGAAGTACTTAAATTCCAAGCTCTAAATGGACGTGAATATGAATTACAAACAGGAGATTTGGTAGTAAAGGATGATAAAGAAATACGAGGACTTGCCGGCGTTATCGGAGGGGAATCTAGTGCTTGTACTGAGAATACCGTAAATATTTTATTAGAAGCGGCTTGCTTTGATGCTAAACTAGTTGCGGCTAGCGGTCGGCGATTACAAATTGATACCGATTCACGTTACCGCTTTGAGCGTAATATTGACAGAGAATTTACTAACAAGGCTTTAGATATTGCTGCTGCTTTAATTCTATCAATATGCCAAAAAAATGAATTATCGGGTGGTGAAGTATCAGAATTAGTAACGGCAGGTGAAGCCGAAATGAAGCAGCGCTCCTTAAATTTCCCCGTTAATTACTTAGAGAAAATTACCGGAATTCGGTTAAATATCAACGAGATATGTAGTATATTGAATAAATTAGGCTTTAATACCTGCATTAACGGCGAGGTTATTGATATAGCTATTCCGTCCTGGCGTCATGATATAAATATTTTCGAAGATATCGTCGAAGAAATTATCCGTATTTACGGTTATGATAAGTTAGAAAGTATTAAACTGCCGGAAATGGAGCAGGATAAAGTTATATCTAAAGAACAAAAAAGAATTTCTTCTTTTAAAAGAATATTAGCCGTACAAGGTTACGATGAAGTAGTAACAAACTCGTTTATGGGGAGTAAAGAAGCTAATTTATTTTCGGAAACAAAAGAAGAATTATTTTTATTAAACCCTATTAACCGGGATAGCGATTATATGCGTGGTAGCATATTGCCGAATTTATTAAAGATAGTAGAAAAAAATCTAACTAGATCAATAAAAAATATAGCCATATTTGAAATCGGACCTATTTTTACGGGAGTTAAGCCGGAGGATGAGTTAACTTTTTTATCAGCTGTTAAATGCGGCTCTTATGCTTTAAAAAATGCTCATTCAGAAGGGCGAGCTTACGATGTCTTTGATATTAAGGCTGATTTAGAAATGATATTTGATTATGCCGGTCTTGCAATCGATAAATGCAAGTTAAGTCAAGCTACGTTACCTTATTTTCATCCTACTAGGTCTAGAAGTATCAGTTTAGGTAAGAATGTAATAGGTTATTTCGGGCAAATTCATCCCAAAATATTAAAACATTTTAATATTTGCGAAGAAATATTTGCTTTTGAATTAAATATTATGAATATCCCTTTTACTAAAGCAAAATTTGGTAAAAGAGATGAATTTATTATATCAGACTTTCAAGCAAATTTTCGGGATTATGCTTTTGTTGTGGACGAAAATCAACCGGTTGGGGAAATAATATCATATATAAACAGCTTTAATAAAAAACTTATTAAGTCAGTCACGTTATTTGATATTTATGTAGGGGATAAACTGCCTGCGGATAAAAAATCTGTAGCTATTAAAGTTGAGCTGCAAGCAGATGACCGCACTTTAACCGAACAAGATTTAAATTTATTTAGTAAAGACTTGATAGCTAATATTGAACAAAAATTTCAAGGAAAATTAAGAGAGTGAAGTTTAAAAGCAATTTACAAATTGCACTCAATGTCATTCCTAGCTATGGCACAGGTCTGCATGGACCGAATTTTTGCAAAGCGTACGGTGTCATACCGTGACTTGACCACGGTATCCAGAAAAAACCTTAATAAAAAGACTGGATGCCGTGATCAAGTCACGGCATGACACAACCTTTTTTTAACGTTCGTACAGTAGAGGGCTTGACCACGGTATGACAAAATAAGAAGAACAAATTAAAAGGAATAAAATGGAAACAATTAGTAAAAACGAGAATAACAACGGGTTAAAGATAATAATTAACACTAAATCATTAGTTCATGCTTTAGCATTTGCCAGTTCCGTCGTCGAAAAACGTAACGTAATATCCGAGCTTGCAAATATTAAATTATCGGCAAAAGATAATATGTTAGAGCTTAGTTCTACCAATATGGATTTATATTTGAGCCAAAAAATAGGGGTTCAGGTAATAAATGAAGGGGAGTTAACAGTAGCAACAAAAACTTTAAATGATATAGTTAAAAAACTTCCTGATGCTGAGCTTACTTTAACCGATTTAGGTAAATCGGGATTGCAAATATTAGGTAAAAATTGTCATTTTAATTTGTTCACTCTGCCGGTTGAATCATTTCCGGTAATGGATAATATTCAGGTGGAAGCAAGTTTAAAAATCTCTTGCATAGATTTTGCTAAAATAATTGAATCAACAAAATTTTCAATTTCTACCGATGAAACCCGTTATAATTTAAACGGGATTTATCTGCATGTGAAAGACGGCGAGTTTTGTGCTGCTAGTACCGATGGTCATAGGCTTTCGGTTTCATCTGTAGCATTAAAAGAAAAAATAGGAGATTTCGGCATTATTATTCCACAAAAAAGTGCCGAAGAAATCTTAAAAATAGTAAAAGATGCCAAGAATATTCAGTCGGATATCGAGATTTTCTTAAGTATGAACAAAATTAAATTTATATGTAATGAAGACACTATTATGCTATCCAAGCTAATAGACGGTATTTTTCCTGATTACGGGGCTTTTATTCCGGCGAGTAGCAACACTAAATTAGTGATTAACCGCAAAATATTTGCCGATTCTATAGATAGGATTGCTACAATAACGGTTGATAAATTTAAGGCGGTGAAATTAACTTTATCTGCTGAAACTCTTGAAATTAGTGCTACCGGTGAAGCAAGAGGAGACGCAAAAGAGATTATTGAGTCTTCTAAAGAAACGGAGGCTTTTTATGAATATGACGGCACAGAGCCTTTAACAATAGGGTTTAACCCACAATATTTAGAAGATGTATTAAAAGCGAAAGCTGATATAGTGGAGTTATATTTTATTGATGTTTCTTCGCCGGTGCTTATTAAATTCCCTGAAAACCCAAAAGATATTTTTGTTGTTATGCCGGTAAAAGTTTGATTTATGCTGCACTCCGGTGTACAGCATATTTCATAAAGCTTCGGCGTTGTTGCATGGGATACCCCAAACGTCATTGCGAGCGACTAAAAGCATTGTTGCATGGACCATAATATGGTTATTACAAGTATGGTGTCATACCGTGGCTTGACCACGGTATCCAGAAAAAACCTTAATAAAAAGACTGGATGCCGTGATCAAGGAACTAGAATAACACCGTACGCTTTACGAAAATTCGATCCATGCAACAAGGCTGCGACTGAAAGAAGCACGGCAATCTAGAAAATAATAAATTTCATACTTATTAACTTAGTGAAACCTAGACTAAATAAGCATAGTAAACACACATGAGAATGCCGCATTTTCCGTTCCCAACCTGGAAAAATAATGAGAAATACGACCTTGAAAATATTGCTATTCTGTTGAAAGTTTTAGGTGATCCTCATCTAAAGCTCCCGCCTGTTATTCATATAGCCGGCACTAACGGTAAAGGCTCAAGTGCTGCTATGCTTAAAAGTATTTTTACCGCCGCCGGCTATAAAGTACATGTTTATACATCTCCACATTTACTGGAATTTAACGAAAGAATTTTAATAGCCGGTGAGAAAATTTCTGATTCGGAACTTTGGGAAGTTTGTGAGCAAACTAGAATAGCAAGCATAAAAGCAAATATTGAACCGACTTTTTTTGACGGTACTACGGCAGCGGCTTTTTTAGCATTCGCAAATAATAAAGCCGACATATTAATTTTAGAGACGGGGCTTGGCGGTCGCCTAGATTCCACTAATATAGTGCCAAATCCTTTAATTACGTTAATTACGCCGATTTCATACGATCATATGGACCGGTTAGGTGAAACATTACCTTTAATTGCTAACGAGAAAGCCGGTATTATTAAACCATTTGTACCTTGCGTTATTAGTAGCCAAGTGGAAGAGGTTTATGAAGTGCTACTTACCAAAGCCGCAGAACTAAACTCGCCGGCTTTTTGTTATGAATATGATTTTGGGATGAAAAAAACAACTGAAGGTTTTACTTACCTATCTAAAAATTTTACTTATGAATTTCCGGCTCCGTCGCTTCTAGGTGATCATCAATTAATAAATGCCGCTGCGGTTATTGCCGTAATAAGCTTAATTAACGAGCAATTTAATATTAATAATAAAGCTATAGAAAAAGGACTCAAAAATACTATTTGGCCTGCAAGAATTCAAAAAATCGACCCACAAAAATATTCTAAGCTAGCTAAAAATAATGTGCAGGTCTGGGTAGATGGGGCACATAATAATAGCGGTGCACAAGTGCTAGCTGCTTGGGCGTATGATAACCTTGAACCTCCGATATACCTAATACTCGGAATTACGAAAAATAGGAATATTGAAGAATTTTGTTCGTATTTTAGGGGTTTGACAATTAAGGGGTACGGTGTTAAAGTGTTATCTGAACCCTTAAGCTCTAGTGCAGAAATAATTAGCCAAAGAGGAAAGAAGAGCGGTATTGATTTCGCCGCAGCCGACTCAATTGAGGAAGCAATTAAAGAAATAAGTGAATTAAACACTAATAACAAAGCAAATATTATAATAACCGGCTCACTTTTCTTAGCTGCGGACTTTTTTAAGTTGATTTAACATTATTTATATAAAAATATTGAGATTGCAGAAAGAGCAGCCATAAAACTTAGAAAACTTGCTAAGGAAATTAATTTACAACCTACCGATTGGGAAGAATGGCAAAATTATAGAAATATAGGTAAATTATACTACAGAGAATGTACTGATAGTTTTGTAAGAGAAGAATATTTGCAAGACCGAAAATCGTTTGAATTAAGTAAGGATTGTTGAGTGGATAGTAAAAAGGCATATTTGATATCATTGTATGCAAAGTGTTGTTACATGGCTCGATATTTCTTCTGTCATTCCGTGATTTAATCACGGAATCCAGTAAAAATGCTAAAGCAATGTACACTTTTAGTTGCTTTTCTGGATACCGTGGTCAAGCCACGGTATGACAAATTTGGCATTTTTCGAGCCATGCAACAACGCCGCCGCTGCAAGCGGCGTGGCAATCTAGAAAATAATAATTTTCATAGCATTTTTTGCTGTTTTTTTCCTAGATTGCCACGTCGGCACTACGTCCCTCCTCGCAATGACGGGGTTTTTTGTAATGATTCCGATCCACGCAACAATGCCGGGCGAGGATGACATAATTAACTAAATAGGAGAAAAATATATGGTTTACTGTACTAAATCTAATCAAACTTCTTATCCTTTCGTTTTACCGGATTTACCTTATGATAAAGATAGTTTTAAACCGCATTTTACAGCCGAGACTTTTGACTATCATCACGGTAAGCATCATCAAACTTATGTTACAAATTTAAATAACTTATTAAAAGATAATACAGAATTACAAAAAATGGATTTAGAAGAATTAATAGCTCATTCTTCTAGTAATTCAAATTATGCAATTTTTAATAATGCAGCGCAAATATGGAACCATAGTTTTTTTTGGCACTCGATTAAACCGAAAGGCGGCGGTAATCCTACCGGCAAAATATTAGAATTAATCAATAAAGATTTCGGTAGTTTTGAAAATTTTTGTGAGCAATTTAAAGCGGCAGCGATAGGGCAGTTCGGTAGCGGCTGGGCGTGGCTTGTGCAGCATGATAACAAATTACAAATTATAAAAACCGCTAATGCCGAAACTCCTATAGTTAACGGCATAAAACCAATAATTGCTTGTGATGTTTGGGAACATGCTTATTATATTGACTATAGAAATAAACGTCCTGATTATGTTGATACCTTTATTAAACATATGATTAATTGGGAGTTTGCCGAAAATAATCTAATAAAATAGTAAATAAATCATGTCTAAAATCAAAGAAATACAAGAAGCTCAAGAATCTCCAATTGAATATATAGCTTTTAGCGGCGGCGGAGCTAAAGGTACAATATATTCAGGTGCTTATGCAGCTGCAAAAGAATCAGGAATATTTGACGGGGTGAAAGCCGTTGCCGGTTCTTCTGCCGGTGCTATAACGGCAGCACTTGCAGCATTAGGTACTTCTCCTAAAAAATTTGAGGAAATTTCTAAAAATACCAATTTACAATCATTACTTGGGAAAAAAGGATTTTCTGCCGGCATAGTGCAATTAAATAAAGACGGTAAACCTTTATATGATCTGTTAGAGAGTACTATTAAAGAAAATATAGGAAATTTTTTGCAAAGATCGGATATCGTCAATATAGCAGATGATAAAGCACTTGATGAGCTACGAGAAAGATACCAAAATCAAGGAAAAATATATTTTAAGGATATAGCATTATTGCGACAATATGACCCTGTGCAATATAAAGATTTAGTCGTTACCGCAGTTCAACAAGGTACCGGCGAGTTAACTATTTTTAATAGTTTTGATACTCCGAATGTTGAAATTGCTTTAGCGTGCCGTGCTTCCGCCTCGATTCCATTAGTTTTTGAACCGGTGGAAATTGACGGTAAGTTATATGTTGACGGCGGTTATAGAGATAATATCCCGACAAAATATTTCTCCGGAAATGAGCCGGAATTTGATGTAAAAGACGTAAGCGATGATATGGAGGAAATTACCTTAGCAAAAAAACAAGGAAGAACACTTGCTATGGCTTTCGGTAGCGATATGGATGCTAGTGCAAATATTGCTATATATAGTGCTAAAAAATTTAATAGTCCCGGAGAAATAGTAAAGTTTTTAGTAGATATATTGTTTAAAACTATAGCAAGAGTCGGCGGAAAATTTAAATATACTGAAACAGCAATAGCAACTAGCGAAGAGTTGCGTGAAAATGCTTTAAATACCGTTGTATTAAATACTCAAGGAGTAAGTACTCTTGACTTTAACGATGCACAAAAATATGCTGATTATTTACATATCAAAGGATATTGTCAAACTAGAGAGTATTTAGATAACCATCAATTAGGCAAGGAAGCCGATAAAACATTTGAGCATCAAAAATTTTTATTAAATGTCTATGAAATTTATAATAATAAAAATTTAAATAAAACTTTCGGCACAAAATTATTAGAGATGATAATTCCCTCAAATGAACAAAAACCTTCGAAATGGCAAGACGGTATCATTGAAAATCAAGAAGATAAAGCAAAAATACTGTTATCTTTTTGTAAGCCTTCGGCATTACCGGAGCAAGGCTTACAATCAAAGCTTAAGGGATATGTAATAGTTGCGGCACAAGCACGCGGCAGAGAATTAAGAGCCGATACAAATTCTTTGAAAGCTTTGATTCACGGGCTAAATGACTCTACTACTTCAAATAAAATAAAAGAAGATTTTATTAAATTACTTGCTGTCGATAAAAATAAAGACGCTAGGTTTGATAAAAATAAATCCTATAATGAAAATATCGCTAAATTTAAATTTACTAATAAAGATTTTGAATTATTTCTTGATAAAAATAAAAGTGAAGCTTTAAAATTTCAAAATAAAACTAATAGAGGGAGAGGGTAGGTTTGTAGGTTATTACTGTTATGTGGATATTATGAGTGAATATAAAAAAATTATTGCCCAAAATAAAAAAGCGTTGTTCAACTATTTTATCGAAGAAAGATTAGAGGCAGGCATAGTATTAAAGGGTAGCGAAGTGCAATCGCTCCGCCTCGGTAAAGCCTCAATTGAAGAAAGCCATGCGGCAGATTCATTAAATGAGATATTCTTATATAATTGCCATATTGCAGAATATGAGCAAGCTAATAGGCTTAATCATACGACCAGAAGACCCAGAAAATTACTTTTGCATGCTAGTGAAATAAGAAAAATAATCGGTAAAGTTAGGATAAAGGGTTATACTCTTGTGGCTCTTTCGCTATATTTTAATAAAAAAAATAAAATAAAAGTTGAGTTAGGTATTGCAAAGGGTAAAAAATTACACGATAAAAGACAAACCATTAAAGAAAAAGATTGGAAAAGAGATCAAAGTAGGTTAATGAGGCAGAAATAAAATATTTAATAACAGAGCCTTAATTTATTTTATCTATAAAGCTACTGTTATACTTTACTTTAAAAAATAAATTTTCTATAAATTATATTATAAGTTTAAATAAAAACAAATTATGCAAAATATCATCGGTAAAATACTATTTATAGTTATAATTACTATAGCGGCTTTATTTATTTATAAAACTATGAAAGTTTCATCTGCAAAACCGGTGTCCGTAATCATTACGGAAAGTAAATCAGTGGATAAAATTTATGAAGAAGAAAGGGTTAAAGAAATTATAAAAGAATATTTAATAAATAGTCCTGAGGTAATTATTCAATCAATTGAAGGATTACAAAAACGTAAAATCCAAGAAAAAGAAAATAAAGTTAATGATTATATTAAAAATAATCAAATAGATATTGAGAATATTAAAAGCTTCCCGACTCTGGGCAATGAAGACGGTGATATAACGATAGTAGCATTTTTTGATTATAATTGTTCTTATTGTAAAAAAAGTGATTTACTGATAAATCAATTATTACAAAATGATACAAATATTAAAGTGTTGTTAAGACCGTTACCCATTTTAGGGAACGCCTCTTCGTATCTTGCACAGGTTGCTTTGGCGGTTTATAAGGTTAATCCGATTAAATTTAAAGTTATTCACGACGGGTTAATGGAAATACAAGATATTACTAAAAAATCGGTAGAAGACTTATTATTAGAAAATAATTTAAATATTTCGGAAATTGAAGAAATAGCAGATAGTAAAGAAATTAAAGCCTTAATTGAGAAAGATATGGAAATAGCTAGAAATTTAAAAATTAACGGCGTTCCGGTTTATATTATAAACGGTCGATTAATACCCGGCTTAATAGATTTAGTACAATTGCAAACTATGGTTAAAGATATTAGAGATAATAAAAAGTAACCTGATTATAGAGCGGCATTGTTGCATGGCTCGATTTTACATTTTGTGTCATTCCCTCGAAAGAGGGAATCTACTTAACAATATAACAATACTAGTAAGTTAGATACCGGCTTTCGCTGGTGTGACACCAAAAATTCGAGCCATGCAACAATGTCTTATAGAGTATAGTGTGACAAATTACTTGACAATTAGCTCTTAACTTGTTAAAATTTCAATTAATACCAGACCAAATATAAATATAGTCAGGCATAAACATAGCCGAATGGCTTGCAAAGCTGATGAGTTCTATATAACTACTCATTTTTCAAAAATCATTTTTCATTTTATTTAAAGCTAGAATATACTTAAGTTTATCGCATTTGCCATATTCATAAATAAAATTTGATTTTTGACTCTAAGCAGTATACAAATCTAATTTTATCCTTAATCTAGGTCCTGTGAACAAAATTTAAAATAAGCTATATTAGCATTCCCTTGTTTTAGGGGCTTTGTTGTATGGCTCGAATTTTTGCAAAGCATACGGTGTCATGCCGTGACTTGATCACGGCATCCAGTCTTTTTATTAAGGTTTTTTCTGGATACCGTGGGAGGGGCCACGGTATGACACCATACTTGTAATAATCATAATACGGTAAAATCGATCCATGCAACAAAGCCTCCTAGCAATGACGAGGTAAAATAGTTGGGGTTATAAGCTTTGTAAATGTTGCTACTCAAAATAAACTTTCAATAAAAATATTCACGAGACCTAATATTTAATCCATCCATATTTAACTAAATCCATAAAAAATAAAATCAATGAGCATAATAAATAAAGAACCTAAAGAAGGAGCTAATAATTGTTACGAACAAAATATAAACAATATCTCCGTAGAAACTACTAATGTTATTAATTTAAAACAATTAAAAGGGAAATTACCTGAAGAACTCCAAGCACAAGCTGAAGAGCTAAAAATCGAAAATGTTAATTCTTTATTAAAACAAGAATTAGTTTTTGCGATCTTAAAAAAATCGGTTGAGCAGGGCGGATTAATTTTGGGAGAGGGGGTATTAGAAGTTTTACCTGACGGTTTTGGTTTCTTACGTTCTCCGGAAGTGAATTATTTAGCCGGTCCCGATGATATTTATATTTCCCCTAGCCAAATTCGTCGTTTCGGTTTGCGTACCGGTGATACCGTAGAAGGTCAAATTAGAGCACCGAAAGCCGGAGAACGTTATTTTGCTTTACTGAAAGTGAATAAAGTTAATTTTGAAGATCCTGCCAAATCTTACCATCGTGTACATTTTGATAATCTAACACCTTTATATCCGGATGAAAAACTTTGCTTAGAGCTTGAGGA
>JAJIYK010000025.1 GCA_020881235.1 Rickettsia endosymbiont of Oxypoda opaca
GAAAAGGCTGTGTCATGCCGTGACTTGATCACGGCATCCAGGAAAATAAAGCCATATTAGACTTATTTTAGAGCCTTTTTATGACGTTATAGACTGGATTCCGTGGTCGTAGCCACGGAATGACAGATTTTTACCTCTTTATTTAAACGTTCGTACAACACTGGGTCAAGCCACGGCATGACACCATACTTGTAATAACCATAATACGGTAAAATCGAGCCACGCAACAACAACGCTAATGTCATGTTAAAAAAATCATAACGCAATACTTAACTCATTATTTTGTCCTGTTATTTTAACATTCATACCACCGCTTACCTCACCGCTAAGAATCATTTTAGCCAGATTATTTTGTAACTCTCGCTGGATAAGGCGTTTTAACGGGCGGGCACCAAATATCGGATCGTAACCTTTTTCGGCTAAATAATTCAAAGCCGACTCGTCAAATTCTAAAGTTATATTTTGTTGCAATAAAATTTTCTTCAAATTTTCCAGCTGGATTTTAACTATATCATGAATATTCTCACGGTTTAACCGATGAAATAATATAATTTCATCGAGCCTATTTAAAAATTCCGGTTTAAATACGGCTCTTACATATTCCATAACTTGGTCTTTTACTTTATATGTATCTTCTCCCTCCTGCTGATTAACTAATATCTCTGCACCGAGATTGGAAGTTAGAACAATAATAGTATTTTTAAAATCAACGGTGATGCCTTGGCTATCGGTTAACCTGCCTTCATCTAATATTTGTAGCATGATATTAAAAATATCGGGATGAGCTTTTTCAACTTCATCAAATAATATTACTTGATAAGGACGCCGACGTACCGCTTCGGTTAATACGCCGCCTTGATCATAACCGATATAACCCGGAGGTGCACCGATCAACCTTGAAATAGCGTGCTTCTCCATATATTCAGACATATCGATACGCAAAATTGCATTGCGATCATCAAAGAGAAAATAGGCAAGTGCCTTAGTCAACTCGGTTTTACCGACACCGGTTGGACCAAGAAATAAAAACGAACCTAAGGGGCGGTTAATATCCTGAATCCCGGCACGTGATCTACGCACTGCGTCGCTAACGCCTTTTATTGCCTCATCTTGCCCAATTACCGACTCCCTTAATTTTCGCTCCATAACAAGTAATCGCTCACGTTCACTAGATAACATCGTGTCGATAGGGATACCGGTAATCTTGGAAATAATATTTGCTATATCACTCTCTAATACCACTTCTTTTAAGGCATTTTTTCCGCCGTTTAACTCCACCTCTTTAATCTTTTTTGTCAGCTCAGGGATAATACCATATTTTAATTCGCTTGCTTTAGTTAAATTTGCACTTCTCTCGGCACGTTCTAACTCCCCTTTTGCTTTTTCTAGCTCCTCTTTTAATTTTTGTTCAAGCTGCATTTTTGACTTTTCCGCTTGCCATTTTGTCGTCATATCGTAAGAAGCCGCTTCGAGCTTATTTAACTCTTCCGTTAAATGGGTAATTTTCTTTTTAGAATGCTCATCATGTTCCTTATTTAAGGCAGCAAGTTCCATTTTTATCTGAATAATACGACGGTCAAGCTCGTCTAACTCCTCAGGCTTGCTTGATAATTCAATCTTTAATCGACTGCAAGCTTCATCGATTAAATCAATTGCTTTGTCCGGTAAATAACGGTCGGTAATATATCGATTTGACAAGGTAGCCGCCGCCACTATTGCACTATCGGAAATCCTAACGGCATGATGTAGCTCATATTTTTCTTTAATACCTCGAAGTATTGAAATAGTATCTTCAACTGTCGGCTCACTAATATAAACAGGCTGAAACCTTCTAGCAAGTGCGGCATCTTTCTCAATATATTTACGATATTCATCTAAAGTAGTTGCACCGATACAATGTAATTCACCTCTAGCTAACATCGGTTTTAAGAGATTAGAAGCATCCATTGCACCATCCGTTTTACCCGTACCGATTAGCAAATGTAGCTCATCGATAAATAAAATAATCTCGCCGCCGGCTTCTTTAATTTCCCCAAGCACCGCTTTAAGTCGTTCCTCAAACTCACCTCGATACTTAGCTCCGGCAATAAGTGCACCCATATCCAGCTCAATAATACGACAATTAACTAAAGTCTCCGGCACGTCTTTACTAAAAATTCTTTGTGCAAGCCCCTCAATGATAGCGGTCTTACCGACTCCAGGCTCACCGATGAGAACAGGGTTATTTTTCATCCTGCGTGATAATACTTGCACCGTTCTTCTGATTTCCTCATCTCTGCCGATTATCGGGTCTAACTTGCCGTTTTCGGCAAGCTCGGTAACGTCTCTGCCGTATTTTTTAAGAGCGTCATAACTATTTTCTGCCGATTCGGTATCGGCTTTTTTACCCTTTCTGAGCTGTAAAATCGCTGCAGCAATTTTTTTATTAGTGATAGAAGCATTAGCAAGGAGCTTGCCCGCTACGCCGTTATCATATGTTAAGGCTTCAAAAATTCGCTCAATCGTGACAAAATTATCGCCGTTATCTTTGGCAAGGCTAGTAGCTTTTTCTAAGCATTTCAGGCTTTCGGCAGCAAAATAAAGCTGCCCTCCTCCCTCTACTTGAATTTTCGGAACTTTATTTAGCTCTAATTGTAAATTATCGTTAAGGTTATTTAAATTACCGCCGATAATATTAATAAGACCGGCAATAACTCCTGTATTTTCATTTAAAAGAGCCGCTAATATATGCAACGGCAACACCTGCTGATGATCGTTTTTGGCAGCTATTGCTTGGCTACCGGCAATTATATTTTTAGCATGTGCAGTAAATTTATCAATATTCATATAAATAACATATTCTAATTATTAAGATTAAATATTTTCAATAGATTATTTTTATATAATTATTTTAAATTAAAATACAAGGATTTACAAACTTATAAAATAGAGTTCAATTATGGCTTCTTCTTTAAAAAAGCAAGCAGATGATAATAAAGAATTTCTTCTGGTGCAAACTCAAGAATATTTAAAAAATTCTGACAGTATCAAACCCTTAGGGACTGATAGAGATAAAATTAAAGAAGCTATTGAAAAAGGTAGATTTAGCGAAGCATTGCAAGGTCTTGAAATTTTACGAGAAGCAAAAACCGGTATAACTCTTACTAAAATTTCAGCCGGTGAAAATGGTGAATCACCAATAATAATTCGAGATGCAAGGAACGCAAAAGATCCTAGAGAGCTTGGAACTGAAGGTTACGAGATGCAATACTTAAACGCTGTAAGAGCGGCCGTTGATATTGCTAAAATCGAAGGAAAGCCTGAGCTTGAAGAGCAGCTGAAAAACGAAGCAGTTACATTTATTGAAAACTTCAACAAGAAGAATAAAAATAACTCTCAGGAAGAAATTTCTGTTAACGTCAAAAATAAAATTAATGATATAGCAATAGTTCTAGAAACAAATGGTATTAAACAGGTACATAAGAAACTTAATATTGCTAAGGATTTTCAGAATCTTAATGATGAACATTGTAATATAGTTACTGTCTCAAATATTAAAGATAGTCAAGGTAAAGAGCATGCTGTTATTGAAGCGGAAGTAGCTCTAAAAGGATTAACAAACGAACAAAAAGCGGAATATGAAAAAATAAAAACAACTAATAAACCTAAATGGTTTACAAAAATGGACAATTGGGAAAGTAAATTGGTGGAACAATATGCTCCCAAAATAACAGCAGGTAATCATGTTATTTCTACTCAACTGCGGCAAATAGTCGGTATGAAAAATGCTTTTGAAAAAATTACCGCTATCGCTAACGATAATGGAGAGCTTGATGTTATACATACTTCAAAACATGCAGGAACGTTGGCCTCTATTTCTCATGATAAGAACTCAAGACAGGAAATTACCAATTTAAATGCTAAGCAAGCACAAGAATGGATGGGCAAGGACCATATTCTTCATACTAATACTTTAAATAGCGGTCCTGCTAATATTCCATTCCCGTCAGTTCAAATCGATATAGATATTGTAAAAAACACAAATTTAGCAATGCAAGCGGTAGGTGGCAAAAATACTAATACGGCTTTTAATCAATTTAGAAAAATTGCTGCCTTCAATAATTTCAATGGAGTAAAGGATCAGCTTAATGATATTGCCAATAATTTACCAAAAGAAGGAAATTTCGAAAGTATTGCAACTCATTTAAAACCTAGAGGAAGATTAGAAAGATTTTTTGGTATTAATAAATCCAAAGGTGATTTGATAACAATGTTAAATACAGAAGTAAACGCAGGTAGGTTATCTCCAGAAACCCATAAAATATTAGAAGACGCTGCTAATTTAAAAAAGGATATAGAAAAAGCTGATGTCGTTTTTGCTAGAGGAGCAGATAAAGAAAATATTAGCGTAGATATTTCAAGAAAGCTTAATTATTTAAGTCACCAAATCTCAAACTCCGAAGATTTTGTTTTTAGAAAGGTTCCAAAGTATGAGATACTCACTATGTGTGCCAGTGGCAAAGATCGTACTGGGCTTGCGGAGCACGATCAAAGTAGCAGTGCTGTAGCCGCTAAATTAGGAATACAAGTTACTAAGGTCGATAAACAACTCCTAAAAACAGGACATACTGCCGGTCAAGCCGGAGGAGTCTATGCCGGCGGGGCAACAGTTGGTTGCTATGGTACATTACAAGTAACCGGTGAAGGATTCCCGGCAAGTAGAAAGGAATCGCTGCAATCAATAATAGAGGTGACAGGTGCTAACAATAAAATTAAAAAACTGAAAAAAGGTGAGATTATAAATGAGAAGGAAGAGCAGAAAAAAGCTACAGAAATTCCTAATATGTATAGAGATGAAGGATATACAACATCTACCAAACAACCGGCATTGGCAACGAGTATAGCACAATCTAATAAGCAAGTTCCACTTGTATCTGAGGTAAGCAAAAGTCAACAAAAAACAATAAAATCTAACAAGGAAATCATAAAAATAGATAAGCCTATTCCTACACCGACTCGTAAAGATGAGATTCACAAAAACCAGGAAAAAGAAAGATAAATGAAACAGTTTACAAATATTAAGAGCGTTGTTGTGTGGCTCTAAAAAAGTGTTATATGTCATTCTAGCTAAAGGCTGTGTTGTACGAACGTTAAAGAAAAGGCTGTGTCATGCCGTGACTTGATCACGGCATCCAGTCTTTTATTAAGGTTTTTTCTGGATACCGTGGTCAAGCCCACTAGTGTACGAACGTTTAAATAAAGAGGTAAAAATTCTGTCATTCCGTGGCTACGACCACGGAATCCAGTCTATAGTGTCATAAAAAGACTCTAAAATAAGCCTAATATGGCTTTA
>JAJIYK010000026.1 GCA_020881235.1 Rickettsia endosymbiont of Oxypoda opaca
CAGGAAAATAAAGCCATATTAGACTTATTTTAGAGCCTTTTTATGACGTTATAGACTGGATTCCGTGGTCGTAGCCACGGAATGACAGATTTTTACCTCTTTATTTAAACGTTCGTACACTAGTAGGCTTGACCACGGTATCCAGAAAAAACCTTAATAAAAAGACTGGATGCCGTGATCAAGGAACTAGAATGACCACCGTACGCTTTGCAAAAATTCGATCCACGCAATAATGCCCGCCGTAGCCAGGAATGACATAAAAAGGTTGACTTTATAGCTTTATAACTATTATACTTCAACTGTACAATAATTATCTATCAATAATATTTAATAATATCATGAGATGTTCATCTTACTGCACAGCTTCTGAATATAAGATGGACGATTTAGTTGCAAATTTAAACAAAATTGGTCTTGAGCCGCAACATTTTGACGATGTTTTATACGTTCAGAAACAAAGAAGTAAAGATTCAGGTTATATAGATATCTTCTTTTTTCCGTTTGGCTGCCTTACTATTTGGGGTGCTGATGAGAGTCAAGAAAAAATAATTTTAAGCGATATTGAATCAATCACCATAGGTAAAATAAACGAACCGGTTGCCGACTTTATCTATTGTGAATATAATGAAGAAGTAGAAAAAACATTTATCGATGAAGAGCAGAATAAAATTATCCTTGCCGATAAATCAACTTTTGTCAAGCTCTCTATTTCCCATGCACTTGCTCAATCGGTAAAATTAAGTGTTTTAGAAAAATCGGTAAGTAACTTAATTGTTCAAACAACACCGATTCAGCAAGAATTAGCACGAACGGGCAGCGTATCATTATCAAAAAAAGAAATATTACAGCAAATAGGTATATTATTTAACGAGCGGTACTCTATTAGCTTACATAGTGATATACTCGATACTCCCGAATTTTTTTGGCGTCGTCCTAGTTATGAACCCTTATACCTAATGACTGCCGAATTTCAAGATATTCAAGTACGGCAAAATATTATGAATCATCGTTTAAATATGATTCATGAATTATTAGATATTCTTTCCAATGATCTTAACTATAAACATTCTACTAAACTTGAATGGATTATTATAATCCTAATCGGCTTAGAAGTGGTTTTGTCTTTAGCTCATGACAATCTTTTTTTTAAAATCCTCGGTGCTTTTTAAGGAATGCTTTTTTAATTAGATTTTTGAGCAATGTCTGACGGTTCTTTACCGGCCATCGCCCTTAAGTAAATGTCAAGTGAGCGATTAACGGCATTAATAATAATTTTTTGATACAGATTTTTTGACCCACCAACTTGTGCCGTTTCTAGGGATGTAATATAAGATAATCGGTCTTGTGGTCTTATAATTGCCGGCGGGTAGCCTTCCATAATCAAAATTAGATTCATTAAGAGGCGAGCAGTACGACCGTTCCCATCAGAAAACGGGTGGATTGTTACTAATCTATAATGAGCTTCTCCTGCAAGTTCTACCGGATGAATTGCCGCTGATTTTAGCCAAGCTATAAAATCCGTCATTAAATTTGGTACTTTCATATGGTTCGGCATTACAACCGTAGAGCCTGAGATACGCACCGGTATATTTCTATAATGACCGGCATTATAGTCATCAATACCATGCAAGATTATATTATGAATTGCTAAGATATCACTCTCTGTAATTTGATAAGGTTTTTTCAGGCGAAGTTTATGAATAATATCCAAAGCCTTTGCATGGTTTGTTGCCTCAAGGTGTTCTACTAACGTTTTGCCGCCGATAGTCAAACCTTTCTCAATAACTATTGCAGTCTCTTTGCGTGATAAAGTATTGCCTTCAATAGCATTACTTGTATAAGTTAACTCTACCTTAAACCATTCGTCCAAATTTTTAGTTAATTCCGGACTTAATGGACGCAAGGCATCAAGCTGACTTTTTTTCTTATCAAGAAGTTTATATTTCATATAAAAAAGTATAAAGCATTACTACCGGTGTTGTTGTATGGCTTGAGAATTAATAAAAATTCGTCATTGCGAAGCCACGAAGGCGTTGTTGCTTGGATCGATTTTTTGCAAAGCGTACGGTGTCATGCCGTGACTTGATCACGGCATCTAGTCTTTTTATTAAGGTTTTTCTGGATACCGTGGTCAAGCCACGGTATGACACCATACTTGTAATAACCATATTATGATACATGCAACAAAGCCTTCAGTCGCTCGCAATAACGTTTCGGCTATCCAAAACTATAAAGCCTGTTCATAAATGATTTATATTAACTAATAATACTAGAAGTTTGTACATATATTTAGTAATATCTGTATCATAAAATAAAAATAACTAATAATGAAAAAACAAATTATTTATCCTAAATTAATTCCACGGATATTTTCTTCAGCTTTAGATTTAGCTTTATTATCACTCGTAACATTTCCTATTTTACATTATTGTTCTTCGAGTTTAATGGTTTTTTTCTATAAAGATTATTTTATTAAACATAATGTCGAGCTATATAATTATGCCCAAATGTTTATCGCAACCGTAAGACCGGAATTTGCGGATTATCTTAAAGCCGGTAATTTTAATAAATATCTTTCATATAATATTTCAATGCTCATCACTAACTTAACAATACTCGGTTCTTATTTTGTCGGTTTTTGGTATTATAAGGGTGCAACGCTTAGTAAAATGATTATGCATATGAAAATAGTTGATGCAGCAACTCTTGCAAAGCCGACAATATGGCAGTTAATAAGAAGATTTTTAGGGTATATGACTTTTCCAATCGGCATTTGGCTTGTTCTTTTTTCTTCGCAAAGGCAAGCTTTGCATGATAAAATTGCCGGTACGGTAGTTATTAAAACTTAGTATACCGCTCATAATATCATTCCGGCACGGCACCAAGCGGTGCCTCGCCAGGCATTGTTGCGTGTATCGAATTTTTGCAAAGCGTACGGTGTCATGCCGTGACTTGATCACGGCATCCAGTCTTTTTATTAAGGTTTTTTCTGGATACCGTGGTCAAGCCACGGTATGACACCATATTTGTAATAACCAATAATACGGTAAAATCGATCCACGCAACAATGCCGCCTCGCCATGACGATTATGGCAGCCATGCGGGCATTGCCTTACGAGGCACTGCAAGTTATATTTATATTATTTACTAAGGCTAATTTTAATACTTGATCAATATTGGCAACCGGCAAAATCTTAAGGCTATTTTTTATATTCGGCGGAATATCTTTTAAATCTTTGATATTTTCTTCCGGAATTAATACGGTGGTTATGCCCCCACGGCTAGCGGCAAGTAGTTTTTCTTTAAGCCCGCCGATTGGTAAAACATTGCCTCTTAAAGTAATTTCTCCGGTCATGGCAACGGTGCGATGAACAGGTATTTTGGTCATTAAAGAAACAATAGTAGTAAATAATGCACAGCCGGCTGACGGTCCGTCTTTAGGTATAGCACCTGCCGGAACGTGGATATGGATGTCAAGGTCTTTATAATCATCATATTTTAAGCCAAAACTGCTAGCTCTACTACGGAAGCAACTATAAGCGGCTGAAGCTGATTCTTTCATTACGTCCCCGAGCTTACCGGTAGTTTTAACTTCACCTTTTCCCGGGAATGCTAACGCCTCGATCGTTAAAAGTTCTCCTCCTACCTCGGTATAAGCGAGACCGGTAGTGCTACCGATTTGATTTTCCTTTTCGGCAAGCCCGAAATTATATTTTCTGACTCCTAAATACCCTTCAAGATTTTCTTTATTTATAACTATATGCTTGATAGTTTTATCGGATAAAATCTGTTTAAGGGCTTTTCTGGTCAACGCCCCTATTTCTCTTTCTAAAGATCTTACGCCCGACTCTTTAGTATAATATCTAATTAAATCTAAAATAACCTCATCGGTAATTTTAATTTCATCTTTCTTAATCTTATGCATTTTAAATTGCTTAGGTATCAAATAATTTTTAGCAATTTGTATTTTTTCTTCTTCCACATAACCGGAAATATCGATAATTTCCATCCTATCTCTTAAAGCTCTAGGTAAATTATAAGAATTAGCCGTGGCAATAAACATGACGTTTGAAAGATCATATTCTACTTCTAAATAATGATCGACAAAGTGGCTGTTTTGTTCGGGATCTAATAGCTCAAGCAAAGCAGATGCCGGATCGCCTCTAAAATCAGACCCCATTTTATCAATTTCGTCTAATAACATTACCGGATTACCGGTTTTAACTTTCTTTATTAAATTAATCGGTTTACCGGGCATTGATCCGAGATATGTTTTCCGGTGTCCCCTAATCTCAGCTTCGTCTCTAACGCCGCCTAAAGCAAGCTTAGTGTATTTTCTACCCATCCCTTCAGCAATAGATTTTACTAATGAAGTTTTGCCGACTCCCGGCGGACCGATTAAGCATAATATCGGTCCTTTAATTTTTTGAGAGCGTTCGAGCACAGCTAAATACTCGATAATCCTCTCCTTAACTTTTTCAAGTCCGAAATGGTCACGTTCTAAAACTTTTGCCGCCTGATTAATGTTGATTTTATTTTGATCATACTTACCCCAAGGTAAGCTAAGCAAAATATCTAAGTAATTACGCACTACCGAAGATTCAGCCGACATTTGATTCATCATCTTCAATTTTTTTAATTCGGCTTCGGCTTTTTCCTTTGCTTCTTTGGAAAGTTTTAAAGCCTTAATTTTCTTTTCAATTTGTGCAAGCTCTGACTTATCTTCATCTAATTCTTTCTGGATAGCTTTCATTTGCTCATGCAAATAATAATCACGTTGAGTTTTCTCAATTTGTTTTTTTACCCGTTGCTGCAATGCCTGCTCAGTTTCTGAATGTACTAAATTAGAATTAAGTATTCCAATAATGGTGGTAATACGCTTAAATGGACTTGTTTCTTCTAACAAACTCTGCTTGGCATCAAGTGAAGTAATTAAATGGGAAGCTAAAATATTAATTATGTTAATAAAGTTAGTGTTATCATTTATTTCTTTAGTTATAGCATCAATAATTTCGGCATTAATTTTTTTATTGGTAACGGCATATTGAGTAAATAATTGAATGGCATTATTTACCAATTCTCGCATATTAGCGACATCAAAGATTTCTTCATCGGGTATAATTTCGTAATCGGCTTCAAACCCATTTTCATCTGAAATATTAGATAATTTTACTCTAGCGATTGATTCGATAAGAATTTTTGCCGTGCTATTCGGTAATTTTACCACTTGAATAATTTTGGCAAGAACGCCGATAGTATGAAGTTCTTGTTTATTCGGTAAGTCTTGACTCGTTTTTTTCTGTAGAGATAATAACATATGCTTACTATTATCTTCTACAGAAATCGTGGTATTAGATAACGCTTGCAGGGATTTTTGTCTCCCTACGAAAACAGGGGCAATAATCCCCGGAAATATTACTATATCCCGTAATGCCATTAACGGCAGGTTTTTTTTTCTCATTATTTAAAACCTTAAAGAAATTTTATATGGCTTAAGCCAATTATTAGGTATATATATAATATAGCATTAACCTTATTTCAAGTTACCGATCTAATATATATGAATTTATTACTTCAACCTCCTGAAACAATAGCAATAGCACAGAATAGAGTAAAACAATATCTGCATTTAACGCCTATAATTCAATCAGAAACTTTAAATGAGATGCTAGGGCATGATATTTTCTTTAAAGTTGAATCACTTCAAAAAACCGGAGCTTTTAAAGTTAGAGGGGTTTTAAATCATTTATTAGAGTTAAAAGAACAGGGAAAATTACCCGATAAAATTGTAGCATATAGTACGGGTAATCACGGCATCGGTCTTGCTTGGGTAGCACAATTGCTTAACGTACACGCTAGGATTTATTTGCCGCAAAATACTTCAAAAGTTAAACAGCAAGCGGCAAAGCATTACAGCGGGGAAGTGATATTTACGGAAACAAGGCAAGAGGCAGAAGATAGGGCAAAAAAAGACGCAGAAAATGGTTTTTACTATTTGCATCCTTCAGATAGTGATTCAACCATTGCCGGAGCCGGTACTATGTGTTACGAAGCATTACGGCAATTAGGGTTTTGTCCCGACGCTATTTTTGCCTCTTGCGGAGGCGGAGGGTTAATTGCCGGTTCATATCTGGCAAAAGAACTAGCTTCTCCTTCAAGCTTGCTTATGGGCTGTGAACCTATGGAAGCAAATGATGCTTTTTTATCTCTTAAAAATGACTCAATATATAAATTTGTCGAATCTCCGAAAACTATTGCGGATGGTCTTAGGACTTTAAGTATTTCGCTGCGTACTTTTCATTATTTAAAAAAACTCGATAAATTATTTTTAGCTGATGAATATGGGATATATTACTGGACTGCTTGGCTTACTCATTTACTAAAAGTTATATGCGAACCGTCAAGTGCTATAAATATGGTAGGGGTAGTTGATTGGTTAAAAACTCAATCGAAGAGTAAAAAGATATTAGTGCTGATATCAGGCGGCAATATTGATCCTGTTCTTTATAATGAGCTTTCTAAAGAAAAATACCTCGCAATTTTGCCCAGCGTAGATTAAAATCCTTTAGCAGCCTTGTTGCATGGATACCTAATCCGTCACGGCGAGATGGCATTGTTACGTGGATCGATTTTACCGTATTATGGTTATTACAAGTATGGTGTCATACCGTGGCTTGACCACGGTATCCAGAAAAAACCTTAATAAAAAGACTGGATGCCGTGATCAAGTCACGGCATGACACCGTACGCTTTGCAAAA
>JAJIYK010000027.1 GCA_020881235.1 Rickettsia endosymbiont of Oxypoda opaca
ATTAGTGGTTACATCTTTTTTCATCTCAAACTCCTTCTGTGTTAATAATTTTTTATCTGTATTTTTAAAATATTGTTTTTTTAATACTTTTTTTCAAATTATCATTTCTTTAGTTTGACACAGTTTGTTGAACACTCCCAAAAAACGAGCCGGTAGCCGTTTGATATGCCTATTAACAAGGCTTCCAAACCTTCACAATAATACCGCTAAGTAAAGGTCGTATATATATAGTATTATTAATTCAGGCTTCAGATATTTTTTTTAAATAAGAAGTCTCTTTTATATCAATTCCATATTTTTGTTCTAAAATATCAAAGTTAAATAACCATTCTTTTTCTGATCTTGCTTTCCACTTGTTAAATGCATGTTCAATAACTTCTTGAGTCTTTTCAAACGACCAATTATTTAAAGCCATAATTCTAGCTGTTGCCATACCATCTTCATTGTCTACTCTTGCTTTACCGAAATGACAAACTTTATGACATGAAGGGCAAAGAGACTGTAATCCTTGAAAATGTATCATACCGTATTTTGAGGAATAATTATCATCATATAACCATATTTCATCGCATTCAACCGGCCATTTTGCTCCCTTACATCCACATATAGTACAACGATAACCTGACTCTTCATATATTGATTTTCTTAAAAAGTCCCATTCTTTTTGTGGTAGCAATGAACGTAAATTAATATACCAAAGAGATTCTGGAACTAATCGCGGTAGAATAATTGCTTTTGTTATATTAGACTTGTAAATTTTAGGTAACCACTTTTCAACTAATTTTGCATCTCTGTCAAATGACCAAAACCAAGTTTTTAGTTTAGAATCCCAAACTCCTCCAAGCCGCTTTATATTATCTTTTTCATGATAGGGTAAACATAAAGGTATCATAGGTTCCTCGGTTAATGATGAAGCCTGAGAATATTTTACTTGTTTTTTAACTAATTCGACGCATTCGTTTATTTCTGCTTTGTACAAATCTTCCCAAAGTGTGTCAGGATTAATTTTTCCTTCTAAATCTTTAGGAATGTGTATTTTTCGGTATACAACGTTTGGATTTTCTTTTTGACGCTTCGATTCTTCAAAAGCTTCACGAGCAGTTAATTTTTGAGTTGTTATAGAAGATTGCTTATTATAAATTTGCTGTTTAGAAGAAAAAGATGGTTGGCTTTTTTTGCTAATACACTTATTTAAGTATTTGAAATTTTTTACTCGTACCTTCTTGATACAAACTAAGCATATCGCCAACAAAAAAACTACAATTAATATAATAATACTCATAAAGTTATATATATTTTTGACTTTAAAAATATATATTACCACTATAATGTGCAATCAAAAACTATCTTTTACGAATAATGATAAAAATAAAAGTTGTAAAAATATTCATAACTTCTTTCTTAAATACATTTTAGCAGTTTTGTCAATATTATGATAACCTAAATTTTCATAAAATACGCATGTACCGTCTTTTGTTCTGCGGTGACCTGAAGTTAGATCGATAATTACAGGAATGTATTTTTTTGTTCATTAACGTAATTTCTTTACATGTTCTAAAATTTTTTCGGCAGCTTTGGAGGCGGATAAGGTACTAACATCAAGCTCTAATAAATGCGGATGAGAGATATTTATTAAAGGCAAGTCTTGCTCTATTCTTAGTGATTTATAACGCTCTGCTCTTTCTGGATTCTGGATACGTTTATTATTTTCCTCGAACGATATTAACAACTTAATAGGTATAAACAGGGAATTACGTTTAACAGCCATATTTTCAACTTGCCTAAAAAGACTATGATCACCTTCGTTTTCGTTGAGCACATTAGTTAGTACATAATTATTTTCCGATTCTTGAGTAATAAACTCAAAAATATTGTCACGGATTTTTTTAATTATGTGCCAAGCAGATTCCGGTATATTTTTAAAACCGTCATACTTAAGCAACGCAAAAACAGGATTATTAATTAACTGATTATCGCAAATAATATAACCTTGTTTAGCGAGATACTTAGCAATGGTATATTTCCCCGTGCCAGGTTTTCCTATTAGATAAATGATAGTGGTCATATTGTTTTCAGCATCCATTTTCAAAAACATCTTATAATTTGCAGTTAAAAAGAACTAAAATAGAGTAATTTAAATTTTGTTCGCAGAGCCTAAGGTCTAAAAATTCCATTCTTATTATTTCTTATCCTATCTTCTATCATATTTCATACTTATTCGAAAAGAATTTTAGCTAAGTGAAGATAAATATCCATAGTTTCACGCTCATCTTTATTAAAAATATAAGGAGCTTTTACGTAAATAAGATTTTTTAAATTAGGTTGATTTATTTTATCCTTAGATAAATACACATATAGCTGATGAGAAGAATTAGGTTTATCCGTATTTGTTTCCGCATTCAATACTTGAAAAGCTGTTATCTCTTTTTTAGTGCTCGCTAAAAAGGAAGATATTGAATCCTCTAATTCTTGTTTGAATAAAAAACTTAATTCCTTATCTTCTGCCAATTCTTCTTGTGATATTATTCTAATATCATCTAGTTTAAAGTAAAATTTAATATTTTCTAAAAATGACCAAATATAATTTTGTGATGGAGGAAATTCAAAATTTTTAGTAAGTTGGTTATGAAGAAATTTTTTATCCAAATAAAATTGGATTACTTTTAAGTCTTTTTCCTTTAAAATTTTTTCATATCGCCATAATTTTATAGCACCCATTACAATTATAAAGATAAAAATGCTAAGTAGCAGAGGGCATAAAATATTCATTTGGTTGAGCATTATTTTAATTAGTTTAATAAATTAAGTACCTATAGTAGTAAAATTTATTTTAATTTCAACTAATTTATTTATTTTAGTTTCAACCTATTTGTTTTTGTATTTTTAAAAGCAAATTGCTTATTAAGCTGGCTATGATTTAATAATACCTACTTTTCTTGAAAATTGACTAAAGTTATTGAAAGTAAAAGAATTCAACTAAATTGAGTTTTAAAATCTATTTTTAAAGTTAAAACTCTTGCTTGATTTAAATCTGAAGATGAATTATAATTAACTTTATGGTTAACTATATTTATAGGTTATAATGAAGGTAGCAAAAATTTCACAATGTTCTGTTGAAAAGATTTGTGAATTACCTCTATACGAAACAAAAGTCCAAGCAGGTTTTCCTTCGCCGGTGGATGGGTATATGAGTAATAGCCTTGATTTAAATAGTCATTTAATTAAACATCCGAAAGCAACTTTTTTTGTTCAGGTGACCGGTGATTCTATGCTAGATGCCGGTATTAAAGAAAATGATTTATTAATAGTCGATAAATCAATAAAGCCGACTAATAATAAAATAGTCATTGCCGTTATTAATAATGAATTTACCGTTAAACGCTTGAAGATAATAAATAATGAAGCATATTTAGTGCCGGAGAATAAGGATTTTTTACCTACTAAAATAGAAGAAGGTACTTATATTTGGGGCGTAGTAACAAGTGTAATTCAGCAATTTTAACGAGGTATCTAAAAAAGAATTTTATTTTTGTGGATTTCAAATTGTGTATAACTTCAAAAAAAAGCAACAGCATGAGTCAGTTGCTTTTTTTTGTGGTATTGCATGGCTCAAATTTTTGATGTCATTCCTGCGAGGCATTGTTACGTGGATCGGAATCATTATAAAAAACCCCGTCATTGCGAGGAGGTACGTAGTACCGACGTGGCAATCTAGGAAAAAAACAGCAAAAAATGCTATGAAAATTATTATTTTTTAGATTGCCACGCCGCTTGCAGCGGCTCGCAATGACGTTGCAGGTATCCACGCAACAATGCCTCGCAGGAAGGACATACAGCACTTTTTTATAGCCATGCAAAACAACGCCAACAAAAGTACGTGAATACAGGCGAACACCGAAAATTCACTTGTATCAAGCAATTGAGATGATGCTGTAGTTAATATACTTTAATTTGTTGAAGCCTTAACTTTTCTCTTTTTAGCAATTGCACATTCATCGGCAATTTTAGAAGCAGCAGAATTCATATGTGATTTAACATCCTGAGTACCTGCAATTGCTCCGCCTAATGCCCAACTCATTTTATTCACATCAATAGTGCCTAATAATTGTTTTGTTTCATTATCTCTTATATTAATTTTGGCGTCAAACTGAGAACTTCCGGCACCAAATCCAATTAATGTACGCATAACGGCGTTACCTTCATTATACTTAGTGATTTTTCCGTCAATAAGTATGGCGGTGGTCGTAGAATCAACATTCCGTTCAACTATATTGAATAATTTTTTAGATTTAATTAAATTTGCTATAATATCAGCAAATTTTTTACCTTCTGATATAACGTGCGGGTTGTTAGAAGATTTACTGGTACTGTCTATGAAATCATTAACAATTACACAATCATACTTGCTAAAATTAGGTAAATCAGTTGATTTTTGAGTATTTCGTATTCCTGATGTACTACCACAAGCCGATAATAGCAACATTAAAATTAAAAAAATAAAGTTTTTCATAGCTCCTCTTAAGTTATGCGTAAAATATTCAATATTGTTAAAAACTTAATCCTTATAACATTTCCTATTCATAGTGTAAAGTAATAGTTGTAATAAATAGGTAGTTTTCCTTAGAATAGTATTTAAAAAATTGTTATGAGTAAGAAACTAAATTTTTAACAAATGCATTTGGATTAACTGTGGATAGATGAATTATAGGGCAAGCAGTAATTATGAAGGGCAGAATTTTAAACGCTATATATCAAAATATTATTAAGCTATAGCTTTTTCGAAACTTCTATAAAATAATGAATTGCGTGGAATATAGGCGCGGATAGGGTGGGATTCGAACCCACGGTACGGTTGCCCGTACGCCAGTTTTCAAGACTAGTGCCTTAAACCGCTCGGCCACCTATCCAAGGAAATTCATAGCAAATAACTTCCACTAATTCAAGTAAAATCGAAAAAACTTTCTCAAAAAGAATTTTTTTGCATAATTTATGACGTTCTTGGAGCTTCTTATGTGGTTTACGTAAAAACGAGGTCTTGTTGCACGTCTCTCAGGATCACCATGGCGAGACGCTTCTTGGCGTTGTTGCGTGGTTCGAATTTTTGCAAAGCGTACGGTGTCATACCGTGGCTTGACCACGGTATCCAGAAAAAACCTTAATAAAAAGACTGGATGCCGTGATCAAGTCACGGCATGACACCATACTTGTAATAACCATAATGCGGTAAATTATGAGTCACGCAACAACGCCATAAATTTACCGCACTTTGTGTTTAAAATATCATCACTTTATTAATATTCAAGCGATATAGAGCAATCTAATAGTGTATATTATTGAAAAGCTTTTTTAAAGTCATCAAACTATTTAAGATTAAGTTAACTAAATAATTTAAATTTACTAAAATATCCCAGTCAGTTTACGTTACGAAAATTGCTGCTTTTTAATTAACAATTATTTATTTATGAATTTATGAAGAAATATCTTAAGAGGTGTTTTAAGCGTGTTAGTTTTATAATATTAAATATATTGATTGTTTCAGGGGATATTACGGCAGCTACTACTAATACCACTTTTCAGGTTACTGCTACTATCCTTGATGCTTGCAGTATTTCAGCAAATGCTCTTAACTTTGGTAGCTATGTATATACGGCTAATTCAGACCAAATAACAACTATTAACGTAACTTGTACAAATGGCACGACATATAAAATTGGTTTAGATGCCGGTCTTGCTTCGGGTGCTACTACTTCAACTCGTAAAATGAGAGGAACGCCTACAACTAATCTGCTTAACTATTTTCTTTACTCTGATTTTGGCAGAACTGCTAACTGGGGTAATATAGTAGGAACTGATACTGTAGCAGGCACCGGCAACGGTACTACTCAAGGGATAATAGTATATGGTAGGATTCCTTCAGGGCAAAATACTGCTTTCGTCGATTCTACTTATGCCGATACGATAACTGTAACTTTAACATTTCCATAGAGATTATATGATGAGGAAATACTTAATTCATTATTTTATTTTTATCAGTTTGATAATATTTAATGGCATAACTCTAGCCTCTCCTGCAACGACTAGCTTTTTAGTTACTGCTCAGATTGAGGATAACTGCAGTGTTTCAGCAAATGCTCTTAACTTTGGTAGTTATGTATATACGGCTAATTCAGATCAAATAACCCTTATAAATGTAACGTGTACAGCCGGCACAACATATAAAATTGCTTTAGATGCCGGCTTATCCGGAGGCACCACCTCAAATCGCAAAATGAGAGGAACGCCGACAACAAATACCCTAGACTATTTTCTTTACTCTGATTTTGGTAGGACTGCTAATTGGGGAAATATAATAGGCACTGATACGGTAGCAGGTACAGGAGACGGTACTACTCAAGGTATAATAGTATATGGTAGGATTCCTTCAGGTCAGAATACTGCAGTTGTTGATTCTACTTATTCAGATACAATAACCGTAACGGTAACATTTCCATAATTTTAGAATAGAGATTACATAATATGAAAAAACAATTTTACGCCCTATTAACTGTGATATTAATCTGCCTTAATTCCTCTGTTGCTCAAGCAGTTTTTACTATCGCTCCGGTAAAACTGACGATAAATAAAGATAATAGGATAGCTAATATTAACTTAAGAAATGATAATGATGAACCAAAGAGTTTTCAATTAGTACTTTATAAAGTAGAATATATCAAAGGTAAAGAAGTCTTAAAGGAAACAAAGGATTTGATGGCAACACCCGTAATGTTTAGAATCGGTGCCGGAAGAACTCAATTGATACGTATTGCTTTAACTAATAAGATGAGTTACAGCAGAGAACCGGATGCTTACCGCATTGCAGTAAAGGAGCTAGCACATAGACCGCTAGGCGTACAATCTCAAGTTCAGTTTGTAGTAGAGTTTAGAGTACCGGTAACTATAAATTAGGATGTCATTCCTGCCTGTGTGGAAGGTTGTTGTGTGGATAATAATTGTAGAGTGTCATACCGTGGCTTGACCACGGTATCCAGTCTTTTTATTAAGGTTTTTTCTGGATGCCGTGGTCAAGCCACGGCATGACACAGCCTTTTTTCAACGTTCATACACTAGTGGATCAAGTTGCGGGATGACACGCTGATTTCTCGAGTCATGCCACCAACGCCTGTACCTCCTCGCAATGACGGTGTTTTTGTAACGCTTTTAATCCACGCAACAATGCCGACAAGCGTTGACGCCCATCATCATTACCGGAATGGCAAAGAGATTGTGGGAATGATAATAAATCAACAATTTCTTAAGATGGTTTTTCGTATTAAGATATTATTAATTGCAAGCATTATCTTACTAATAACTACTAGCTTTGCTGATGATAATATAGAAAATAGTACAGAAAATGGAGCATTAATAGTAACGTTAAAGGTTAATTACATTGACTCTGAGAATTTTTCTATAGTAGTAAAGAATAACGCAAACCATATGTTAGTCCCTTTAGATGATCTGAAGACCTTTAATATTAAAGATGAATATTTAGAAAGTGCTAGCATAGATTTACACGATATACGTTATGTTAATTTAAATTTACTTCAAGGAGTAAATTATCATTTAGATGAAGAAACCCTAGCTTTAGAAATTAAATTCCCTCCTAGTCAAATGAAGCTTCAACAATTTAATGCCATAGAGATGCCTGAGAAAGAAATTTCCGGTAAGCAGATAAGCGGAGCATTTCTAAATTATGACTTAATATTAACCGATACCTCCCACTCCAAATCTTTAGCCGGCTTCCAAGAGTTAAATTATTTCTGTGAATATGGAACATTGAGTAATAGTTTTGTTATGCGAAGTGCACCTGTTAATTCCAGTTTTAAACCACAAAAGAATTTTAAACGAGACTATAATATTTTTACTAGGCTTGAAACAAATTGGACGTTTGATAACGTCGAGAATGTTGCTAGGTGGAGAATCGGCGATAGCCTAACAAAAGCGGCGGATTGGTCTAATAGTAGCAGATTCATCGGTCTGCAATATGCTACTAACTTTTCGGTAAGACCGAATTTAATTACTCACCCTTTACTGGAATTTGCCGGTAAATCAGAATTGCCTAGCACCCTAGACGTTTATGCAAATTCTAGTTCTATTTTTCACGGTGAATCTAAAGTAGGAGATTTTAATGTATTTAATCTGCCTGTTATCACCGGTAGAGGCGACTTAGTAGTTAAAACCCAAGATATTACCGGTAAAATCCAAACAGTTACTATCCCTTATTATGTAGCTCCTGTCTTATTAACTAAAGGATTATCCAACTTTTCTTTTGCCGCAGGTATTCAAAGACAAAATTTTGCAGTGAAAAGCAACGAATATCAATATTTTATTACAAATGCCGATTATATGTACGGGATGTCCGATTATTGGACTACCGGTATGCATTTTGAATCTCTAAAGAGTTTTGGCACAATCGGTACTACTAATAATATTCAAATCGGTAATTATGGGGTAATTACCGCCTCTTTAGCATCTAATATACATAATGTTAATAATGCTCAAAGAGCACTTATAGGCTATAGTTATGATTCTTCAGGCTGGGATTTTAATGCTAATATAAGTAAAAACGGTAATAATTATTATGATATTTATAACTATTCGCTGCCTGCTACTTCCGAAATAAGCTATCAAATATCAACAGGCTATAATGGTGAAACATTAGGCAGTATTTCAGTTAATTTTTTATCTTTTGCTACAGATACTACTGAAAGGAAAAGTAAGCGTTTGCAGATTATATCAACTAGTTATCAACGAGATATTACACAAAACACTTTTTTTAATATTACTGCCGGAACGGATTTAAATAGAAAGCATAAACATACTTTTGCTTATATGACTTTTGGCATGAATCTTGGGGGTTCAAAAAGTGCTAGTATAAGTAATGCTTATCAAAATAAATATAGCACTAAACAAATTAATTTTTCCTCTCCTATAAGTACACCGCTTGGCTTTGGATATACCGCAAATTTAATGAAAGGTAAGACTACCGATTATAATATGCAATTTAATAGAAACAGTCAAATCGGTGATGCTGCGGTATATTTATATAAATATGATAAAAATTTAACTTCTCAATTAGAATTTAAAGGAAGTATTGTTACTTTAGATAAAGATTTTTACTTTACTAGACCGATTAATGATAGCCTAGCTTTAGTTAAAGTAGGAAAACTAAAAGATGTTGCGATTTACAATAATAATCTGATAACAGGTTATACTAATAAACAAGGAAAAGTGCTAATACCTAACGTCTTGCCTTATATATCATCAGAAATAAGGTTAGATGACGAAACCCTTCCTTTAGATAGCGAGTTTGAATCTCTAACTTTAAATGTAGCACCAAAATGGAAAAGTGCAGTTGTAGTAGATTTTGGTGTTACTATAGTCAATAGTGTAGAAATGGTTTTAGTAGATGACAATAAAAAAATCATACCTTTCGATAAAATTGTTACGATTGAAGGTATAGAAGAGGAATTATTTGTCGGATATGAAGGTAAATTATATATACATAATGTTAAAGATTTAAAGTCATTAAAAGGTAAAGCTTGTCAAGACGATGATTGTTGCCACTTTGAGACGCCTATTAATAATGATTTTAATGCCTCAGATTCGATATTGGATTTGGGAGAGGTAGTATGCAAGTAGTAATAAAATTAATAGTTTTCATCCTCATGAGAACGTTCATAGAACTGTGTCAAACTAGAAAGTTCTTCCAAAATTTAGCCTATTGGGAAAGTAAATATCTAGCTGGGAAATTGTCAGTGCCCAATTTGATACTGGCATGTTCCATTTAGCTGTTATCTGTTTTATAGCACAAAATACTAACTTAAACAAGGCATTTTCACTGG
>JAJIYK010000028.1 GCA_020881235.1 Rickettsia endosymbiont of Oxypoda opaca
AAATTAGAAAAACTTAAAATCAAAACTAAGCTTAATCATTTTGCGATAAAGTATAAATTATTGCTAAAAGCTAATCAGATAGCCTTTAAGGAATTGCATAATATGATTGCTACTACTGCTTAGTGCGTAACATGAGTAACTTTAGCTATTTTATGGTTCAATATACCTAAAGGCTCTGCTCCTTTGCCGCTGCCGTTAATAGCTGCCCGATCAATCTCGAGTGCTATAGTCGTTGCTAAATCCTCCCGCACTAGCTGCTCAATATCGGGACTTGCTTGTAATATTAATTTACGGCTAAAATCGGTATATGCGGCAATGCTTTTCGGCGATAATGTCACTTGTCCGAATGTTTGCTGTGATTGCTCCGGTTTTTGCCCTTCTGAAACCCAGAAAGCAATAGCACCGCCTGTTTGTTTGGGTATTGCAACATCACCATACAAGCCGCTCATGACTTTAGCCCCCATTTGGTGAACTAACATTTTGTTACGTAATAATTCAATAAAATTGCTGCTTAAATAATCGGTAGGAACTAAATAACCACCGGCAGTATTAACCAGCTTTTGCAGGTCTCTTTTTTCTAGTATTACGTCCAGTGGAATAAAAAAGCTTGCAGGTTCTCGACCCACTCGTTTTGCTATTTCAGTTGAAGCCTCATGCTCCAGTTCTGCACCCCTCCAATTGCCGGCAACTGCTGCCTTTATGGCTTTGATTATCGAAAAACTGCGTGCTTCCTTCTCACTCATACCGATTATTGTTTGATCAGGGGAAGAAGTATTAATAAGAGGCACAGAACTAAGATTTTCTAAAATCTTCTGCCTGAAAGCATCTAGACTTTTACCTTCTCTAATAAATTCCATAGCAGCACTTTTCATATTATGCTTATCACCTAAAGCTAGTATTTCGCTGATTCTGTTTGTTTCGTTCTGCCTTATATCTTTAGTGATTTGTTCGGGGTTAACATTACTTATTGTTCGTACATCATTAATAAAATTATTCGTTGTATTTTCAGTAGTTATTTGTTCATCTGCCATTTTACTTCTTACTCCATATTTATAATTAATTGTTTTCTTTGGTTCTTTGTTATCTTGATTATCCTGTTTTTCTTCTAATTTTTCCTTACTTCTACCGATTCCGACAGTTGGGTCAGTTGGAATTGAAACAACTGATATTTCTAGCGGCTCCCAGGCTTTTATTCTAAATACTGCCGGTTTACTGCCTTTTGCTTCTTTCTCTAAAACTATATCGGTTTGTAAATAGCGATATCCGACTGATATATTGCTTCTAATACCATCTAATACATCTTGGTAAATACTTTCAGCTAAGGCACTTTTACTAAATCGTACCTTTGCCCGAGCTTTGCCGTCGCCTGTTAGCTCTGCCGCTTCAATTACGCCGATTTGCTTAGTAGTATCATGATCAAGTAATAAAGGAGCACTACCTGAATTAAGCCATGATAATTGTACGCTACCTGCCTTATGGTCAAGTATCTCTAAGCCATAAAAACGCTCTGCCGGTTCTTCGCTGGAAAAAGTGATCCAAAATCGGCGATTCCTTGTTTCTTCGATATTTAAAACCGGCATATTAGCATAACGCCGCTCAATTATTCCCCGAGCATTTATATAACTTGCTCCTAAAGGTAATTTGTACGTCGATCCGGTGCTCGAATCCTCACGTGCATTAGAGCACGCTGCGGTTCTGTGCTCCGTGTCTTCTTCAAATTCCTCTTTATTAGCTGCGTTATATATAAGTTCTGTCTGTAATTTGTTGTTGGTCATTATTTGCTTGCTCCTTGTTTAAATTTAATCCGTATTTTTTCGCTAACTCCTCTTCAAAAACTATTTGTTTAAATAGCTCCTCGATATCTATACCCTGATCGGCTACTATTTGGCTGCGGCTTCTGGTTTTCTGATCTATTGCAATCTGGTTAGCGTGGTTATCTTTTAGCGGATCAACCCAAGCCCAGCCACGAGGTCGCCAAATAGGCTGATTGAATTTATCGAATTCGTTTATTGGGATAGGGGTTTTGTTTTTGGTGATTGCCATTAATAACCAATTTTCAAAGATTGGATTACAAAAATGCTCTATCATAAAGTTTTGTAACATCCGCCAGCTATCCCGATCCTCTAAACTGCCATGCCTAATTGAGGAAAAATTGACGTTTTCAAGGTCATTGGCAAGGGTGGCGTAAGAAATATCAAGACCGCTGGCGATTCCTCGAAGTATTGATTTCTCAAAATCGGCAAAGCTAGAGGTCGGATGGTTTGGGTCGAATAATTTAACATCCATTCCCGAAGGTAATTGCTCAAAAGTTCCCGGTTCAGCCTCCATAAGTTTATTGCCTCGTCCGTCATCACTACCTAAATAACCGCTGCCGTCAGGTGAGACAAAAAAGCCCATCTTGGAAGCCCCAACTCTTGCAGCCACTAGCTCCGCCTCTTCATATCCGGCAAGCATTCTAAGGCGTAACATTGCCGAATGCATCCAAGGTACGCCTCGACTTTGTGAAGGGCGATCAATTATAAAAGCGTGGATGATTTCATTGGCAGGGATTCGTTGATATTTTTTATTTTCTCTATATTTCAATAATTCCCCTGGGTGCGAGGTAAGTAAATGATAAGCGACAGGTTTGTTCCATTTATTAAACTCAATACCCATTCTTATATAATTGCCGTTATCTAAAATTTTATTTAGCTCCTCGTCTAAATGATCGGCTTCGATAAATTGCAGAGCAAAGCCAAATTCATTATCAAAACCCTTAACTAGCCTTATTATTACTTCGCCGTCTCTTGCTACTGATTCTAAAAACAAACGCTGGCAATCTATCCAAGATAACCTACCATCAACGCTGCAATTATTTTTTTTACCCCAGCTTTCAAATTGTGCCATTATTTGGTTATTTATAGCACTTAAGAAATTGCCGCTATTGTCTACGGCTCTAACCTGTAAACGAATCCCACTATTACCGATTACGTTAGTAGAAGTGCGTTTTAAAAATCTACGTGCATAATCGTTATTAATACATAGCTCTCGTGACCTATTGCGTAATAACTTTAAGCTCTTATAAAGCTCGCTATCAGCAGACAAACTGCTTGTTATCCAGTCGCTGGTGAGCCTATTAATAGCGGCAGCGTTATATTGACGCTGTGGCCGCTCCTTTTGCTTGAACAAATTGAAGATGTTAGGGAATTTCATATTAAGTAAAAATCGTCATAGCGAGGAGCGTTAGCGACGTGGCTATCCAGAAAAATAATAAATTTCATAGCATTTTTTGCTATTTTTTCTTTAGATTGCCACGCTCCTTTTAGTCGCTCGCAATGACGATGGGATTTTACGGATTACCGAATCTGATTTTGATTAAATTATGACCACTAAGCCCTTTGCTAAGTTGTTCTTCTTGCAAATTTCTAGCATATTCAGCTTTATAGGTGTCTCGCCACTTTAATAATTCTGTCGGGCTTAAGCGTGATAGACTTCTGCCGCTAATCGAATATGACAGTTGATCACGGCTGGCTTTACCGAGTATGGTTGCCTCTAATGCATCGAGTACTTTTTTAACATGACTACGACCGTCGTAAGAATCAAGCAAAGCTAGATTAGGCTTAATGACAAACTCGCCGTTTTCTACTATATATTGCTCATTTTCTTTGATAATTCTTGACTGCCACCAATAAATAGCCGGTTTATATTTGCTAGTTTCTTCAGAGCTTAAACGAATAACATAATGGTCTTTCTGGACTTCTGCCTTAACCTCAAAGCTATATGCAAAATTACGGCAGCAATAGACTAGTTGCCAACCGTCTTTTGTAGGATAATTAATTAGTTCCTTCTGCCACTGCACAGTTTCACCGACTGTAAAGCTTAAAGCCTCTGAGGTTGATAAAGACATGAGATTTAAAAAAATTGGTATTTTTTAGAGACTTAGAATTTTAAAGACGAGAGAATAATTTGTTATAAACTTCATTGCGGTTTCTTTTACCGATAGCAAGAACCGGCACCTATTATACATTTGTCATCTGCCTCATAAACTAATCTATACCCTGCTGATTTTAGTTTTATTTTATATAAATTATTCCCGCCATTTATTGCGTCTTTTGAAATACGCGGATTATTTAGTCTTTCTGCTAATTTCTTTTTAAATTGTTCTTTAATTGTAGAGCCTAACTTATCCCATTCTTTTTTTGCCTTCGGAACAAACTGTAACTTATAAGTCATTCAAATCAGCCGTAATTGCCTTTGATTTATCTTTTAATCGAGTTGTAGCAAGCTCTAATAAATATTGATCATCTAGAGTCTCAATTATTTGTTCATATAATTTAGCAGGAATTACGTAAGCGGTAGGTTTATTATGATTTAATAACGCAACAGGCTCACCATTAGATTTATCAAGTAAAGCAGTAGGGCTTTTTTTAAATTCTGATATACTGACTGTTAAATTTGCATAAATATGTTTCACAATTATACCTATAATAAGTGTTTAATTAAGTATTAATTATAGTATATAATTTTATCTTTATCAAGAATATGTTTGAACAAATTAATTCACCGGTTTTTAATAAATCCGCTTGATATAGGTTTTTTGATAGCATGGTAGAAAGGAAGCCCTAGCATCCTTGTCTTAAAAGCTAAAAGTAGATTCGACCAAGTTAATTCTACTTCAGATACTGCTAAATATTTCCCTTCTAATATTGCTACCCCCAGCTCTGCTTTATCTACTTGGGCTTTTAATAATCGAAGTTTTTGAGTGCATAAGTTACCGGTATTATTATTTTTATTTGTTGCTTGTTGTTGTAAATATTTCTCATAACCTCGTATGCAACTTACTAAATCGTACTTACCTCTAATGGGTGCAGGTAATATATTATCCTTAACTAGCTGCTGAACCCGACGAGTAGTTAAAGTTAACACTTTTGCTATATCAAGTACTTTGTAGTTAGTAGTACTCATAATCTGAATAAAAATTTACTCATACTTTGAAATAAGTTTTTTTGGCTTTTTATTTCCTGCGAGTAAATAATTTTCTTTACTAATTATTGATTTTCCACTTTTCTTCTCTAGCTCACGTCTAGCATTTCCTGCAACAGTACCACCAGCTTTTGCGGCTGAATAATTTTCCTTAAACCCTTTAGCATCGGTATTACGGCTAATTTCAGTGGTAGATGCCTCTCCAAGCATTGAGAAAATAAGCTCTAAATCGTTCATGTGATCCCGTAAATTTTCTCGCTTTAGCCCTTTATATTCCTTATATTCAGAGGGCTTCATGCCAAAAGCTGCTTTCGTAATTTCAGCAGTTAAGATAGCAAATTCCTTATCTTCTAAAACGTCTCTATTGTTCCATTCGTCTGTTAACTCTTCGCGAATAGCAATGCTACGCATTCTCTTTTCAATCCAATCTTCGCTATATCCTTTCTCTTTATAAGTATTACGTGTACGAATACTTGCAAGTTCCGGATCTTCGATTTCTTGAATTCTCTCATAACCAACTTTTGCTAGCCATCGCTTAAATGGTTCAGCCTTAGTAGATGGAATAGATTGAATAATACGAAATACGGATTCTGTATTAGCACAATCTGTTTCACGCATCCTTCCGTCTGGAGCTTCCATTTTCAAGTGTACGATTTTTTCGTACAGTTGGGTAAAGCCTTCTTTTTCTATCAGTTGCTTTTTTAAATCTGACCAATAACGGCGAGGATTAACGCTATCCGTTAGTACTCCCACTACATCAATAACTGAGAACCACCATTCCTCATTATGTAAAATTTTTCTGATAGATTTATCTTTAAAAATTACTAATTTTTGAATTTTATCAATATTATTCATACCAAATGTTTATTTAATTATTTCCTAATTTAAAGATATAATCTAACTAAATAGGTTTTACAACTCTATTAAGAACCTAATTACATTGATACTTATTAAACGAAATGCTAAGGTGTCATATTTCGTTTTTTGTTGCTACTGGTTAATCCAAAACCCCTATACTTATAAGCTTTCTAGGCTTTAAATCTTCAGAACGAAGCGAAACGTATATATTTTTCTATCGCTAGGGTAGGGGTGGGGTGGTGAGTTACCCGCAAGCTAAAAGGGCAGGAAGTACCCTTTGTTTTATTTAGCCGTGTCTAATGCATAATTAAAGCTCTCGGTAAATACTCTATCAAACTGCTTGTTAAACGTTGATATAGCTATGTTCTTAAAGCCGAAGCGGGGTTTAATATTAGCCTTGGGTGTTAGGGTGTATAGACGTTGCAACCGCCGACCGCCAAGCCGTCTGTAAATGGAGTTGCCTAATCTAAAGATATTCTTATTACCATCTTCTTTCCGTAATGCATTAGAAGCTCTAGCCTTACGTGGCACATTGCTTGTCGGTACGGCAATCAATTTGCCTGAATAAGGCTTTTTTATGCCGCCTTCTTCTTGGATAGCCGCAAAATGTGCTCTAGTATAAACTGCGGAACTCCGTACATATTTAGTTGCAAACTCTATGTGATTAAAATCCAGCATTATTACCTCCACCCCGCTATGTCGGTTATATCGGCGTTGTTATCCATAAATTTTGCATAATCCTTATGGCTTGGGTCTACGGCAACTTTAATTACATTCTTCTCATTGCCGGAACTGTCAAGCTCTATATCAATTTTAGCTACAAACTCCAAGCCGTCTAATTCACTAAAATTCTTAATCTTGCGGGCATATTTGGCATATTCCGAATTGTCCTTATCGCTAAAACCTCTGGCAGAGTTGAGAATAGAGCGAATAAATCCCCTGCCTATATCGCCCCAGCTATTATTATTCTTCTCGCTATAAAGTCCGATCATGCTCCAAATCCTCCGTTTAGCATATCCACCTGTTAAAATGGTAAATTCGCAATCTAAGTAAATCGCCCCGCTTATATTGTTGCGAGTAGCATAACCGCCTAGCCAGTCTTGAGCTTCATCATTATAACCGCCGTGCTTTATTCTAAGATTTACCTTGGCTATCGTACCCCTTGGGATTAAATCAAAGTTTGCTTGATTAGTTGCGGTATTAAAATTAGATTCCCTAGCCGATAACTTAATTATAAGGTGATTATGAAACTATTAACGTATGCGGAAGTGAGCAAAAAGAAACCTTTAGAACTAGCTACAGAGTGGGAAATTCCACGTAGCGATATGTATAAATATTTATTTGAAGGAGTAATACCCAGACGTGTTCCTATGCTAAAGATTGCCGTAAAAACACATGGGTTAGTTGATGCTAATGGTTTTTACGGGATTACTGAACAATTTTTAGTGAGAGCATTAAAAGACCCTGAATTTTTAGAAAAGGTATTAAACGACCCAAGATATTTAGACGAAGTATTTAAAGAATAATCAAGAAAATCAAAAGGAGGATTAACATTTTTAAGGAGGGAATTATGAAATTATTAACATGGATGAATACTCACAAATTAAAGATGCAGGAGGCAGCTAAATTATTTGGCGTAACGTATTCTCATATTTACAAGTACGTATACGATAAAGCAATTCCTAAGCCACCTATTATGAAAAAAATCGCTTGCATTACTTGTGGAGCGGTTACCGCTAATGATTTCAACAATATTACTACTGAAGGGATAGAAAAATATTGGCAGGAACAAGAGGAAAAAAAGGAAACGACAAATAAGGAGGATTAACATTATGAACCACAAAACAATATTAGCCTTAGACCTCGGCACTATAACAGGCTGGGCAATAAGCAATAAAAAGCAAATTATCAAATCGGGTACGATAGATTTAAAGCCTAACAAATTTGAAGGGGGAGGCATGGTGTTTTTACGTTTTAGGCAATGGCTAGTAGACCTTAAGAATAGTGAAGGCGGCTTTGATGAAGTTTATTTTGAAGCGGTAAGGAGTCACAAGGGAATAGATGCCGCTCATAAATACGGCGGTTTCGTAGCCCACGTAATGGCTTTTTGTGAAATTCACCAAATACCTTATAGAGGTGTGCCGGTCGGTACTATCAAAAAGCATATAACAGGTAAAGGTAACGCTAATAAATATGACATAATAAAGGCTGTTAAGAAAAAAGGCTTTACGCCGATTGACGATAACGAAGCCGATAGTTTGGCTTTAATGGATTATGTTCTAGTA
>JAJIYK010000029.1 GCA_020881235.1 Rickettsia endosymbiont of Oxypoda opaca
CCGTCATTGCGAGGAAATTTACGATAGTAAATTGACGAAGCAATCCAGTAAAAATGCTAATTTTAGCATAATTTTATTATGTTTTATGGATTGCCACAGCCACTTCGTGGCTTCGCAATGACGATTTTTGCAACGTTCGTATAACACAGGGCTTGACCACGGCATGACACCGTATGCTTTGCAAAAATTCGAGCCATGCAACAATGCTTGAAAACGGCAATGATATAGAACATGAAATTTATACAGGTAGGTTGGTATATGAAAATTTTAAAGCTTTTTGTTTTTATATTAATTATTTTAAAAACTTTTAATGTCTTGAGTGACAATTTACCAAATCAACCTTTGGATAATAATCAAACATTTTTAGAATGCAACGATGTACCGGATAAGAAAACTTTAATAAACGGTTGGTATACAAATGTCCCTTATCAATATATTACTACTATTCCGAACGGTAATATTAACGTCGCCGGCATGGATATTGAATTAATTAATGCTTTTGCTAAAAAAGCAGAAATTAATATAGTTAACGAAGAAAATAATTGGTTTCAAAACCAATTAGATATCGAACAAGGCACATTAGATATGGTAAGCGGAGCTACTTATACTAAGGAAAGAAGTGAATATGCTCATTTCTCAAAACCTTACAGGTCAGAAGAACTTTCACTATTTATTATCGATCCACTCGCAAAAAAACTAAATTTTCAAAACATTAATCAGTTTATGGCACAAGTACGTTTATTTAATCTGCATCTTGGCGTAATTAAAGGTAACGTATACGGTTTTCCGGAATTTACCGATTTTCTACACAGTGAAAAAAATAGCGATATAATTACCGTATATCAAAATGATATGGAATTAGTTAACGGATTTATGAAAAAAGAAATTTACGGGTTTGTTAGCGATAGAATCGTCGGTGCCGTAAATATTTTGAACGAGAAAGTTAAGCAAAAAGTAACGGAAGTTCCTTTAAACATAAAAACACCGATACATTTAATGTTTAGTAAAAAAACCGTATCTTTAAATGTAGTACAAAAATTTAATTATGCAATAGACGCATTTATTACTAGTAATGAATATAAGAAAATTACAAAAACTTACCTGTATCATATTTTATTACCTAAATCTGTCGACTCTACATGGTGTCATATTATCGTTATGATCGGAAGTTTAGCTTTTGCAGTTTCGGGTATTATAATAGGTGCCAAGAATAATAGTACTTTATTCGGTACTTTTTTATTGGCAATATTACCGTCTATTAGCAGCTGTATTATACTTGATTTAATAGTAAATCATGATACGGGGCATTTAAATTTTGATTTTACGCCCTTTTATTTTTACTATGTCTTTATATCCGTATTAATAAGTTTTACCGCTATTAAACTATTTAGCTCTTACAATAAACAAGCTTATGAAGATAGTTTTTTAGATCAAGTATTTATTAATGTCCTTGCTATTTGTGACGCATTTGGGCAGGCAAGTTTTATAGCTATCGGCGTTGTCATGATTATTATACAAAAAATTGAACCGCTTGGATTTTGGGGACCGTTTTTCGCCTGTATAACTGCCAATAGCGGAGTAATGTTCCGAGATTTTATCAGCGGAAGACAATTTACCAAAGGAGTCCCGAAAGGTCTAGCTATTGAAATATCCATATTATGGGGGGTATGTTTTAGCGTATTGCTTGATACATACGGCTCAAACCCTGATTATAACACCATAGAATATTCTATGGTGGCGGTAATTGCCGGAGCATTTTTTACTCATCTTTTAGTTTATTATTTTAGTTTTCCGGAATTGAGATTTCGTAATGACAAGATAACGGAAGAAAATACGACAGGACAGAAATGAAAATAGCCACTTGGAATATTAACTCCGTAAAAATAAGATTTGAGCATTTACGTAATTTTTTAACTGAAGTAAATCCTGATATTTTATTACTACAAGAAATAAAATGCGAAACCGATAATTTTCCGTTTAACGAACTATCTGACCTACCTTATAACTTTTATGTTCACGGACAAAAATCATATAACGGCGTTGCTATTTTATCTAAATTTCCCGCAGACGAAGTAATAAAGGATTTTCCTGCTAATTATTGCTTTGATCAATCAAGATTTTTGGAAATTAACCTACCCACTCCAATTGGTTTTTGCAAAGTAATTTCATTATACGCTCCTAACGGTTCGCTAGTCGGTAGCGATAAATTTGAAGCAAAACTAAAATTTTATGATAGCTTTATCAAATATTTATCCTTGCAAAAATCTTTTGAAGAACAAATCATCATAGGAGGAGATTTTAATATTGCACCGTTTGATATTGATGTATATTCTCCGCTAGCACTTAGAGACACTACTTGTTTTACTCTTGACGAACAAAAAAAATTCCGAACAATTTTGAATTTAGGATTTGAAGATTTATATAGAGTCGGCAATCCTAATACTCAAGAATTTTCCTGGTGGGATTATAGAGCCGGATGCTTTGAGCAAAATAAAGGTATGCGTATTGACATGCTACTTGGCTCTAGCGGCGTAGTTGACTATTTAGAAAATTGTTATATGGATTATAGTTTAAGAACTAAAGTAAAACCTTCTGATCATATACCGATAGTGGCAAATTTTCAAAGGACGAAGTAATAACGTCATTGCGACGAGGCAATAGCGTTGTTGCATGGCTCGATTTTACCGTATTATGGATATTAAAATAATGTCACCAAAATTTATGAATTTTTACGAAAAATACATGACTGTTGCGGGAACAATAGGCAATTTCATGTTTTACGTACAGGCACATAAAATATTTACCTGTAAATCTGCAAGTTCGGTCTCGCTACCGGCTTTTGCGATTAGTGCCATTGCTCTTAGCAGTTGGCTATTATACGGTATTTTATTAAAAAATACTCCTATTATAATAGCTAATATAGTCGGATTAGTAGGAGCTTTAATTGTTTTAACGGCTATATTAATATATTAACAATACCGTATTATGGTTATTACAAGTATGGTGTCATACCGTGGCTTGACCACGGTATCCAAAAAAAACCTTAATAAAAAGACTGGATGCCGTGGTCAAGCCACGGCATGACACCGTACGCTTTGCAAAAATTCGAGCCATACAACAAAACTGCGGTAGCCTACAACGCAATTGTAAGTCTAAAAATATGCTTCTAAAAACCCTATGCCGGTATATCCTCCACCATCCGTTGTTTTTTAGTAGTCTTAGCCGCATTATTAGGAGTAATTGCCGGCTGCATTAGACCGTTTACTACATCCTTTGTAATATGAACCCGCATTTTTTTTAGCTCTGCAACTTTATACATACTATCTAGTAACAGATTCTCAAGGATTGAGCGAAGCCCCCTAGCACCTGTTTTCTTAGTTAGAGCTTTTTCGGCAATCGCCTCTAAAGCATCTAAATCAATATTAAGCTCGGTCTCGTCTAATTCAAATAGTTTTTGATATTGTTTTATTATAGCATTTTTAGGCTGAGTTAAGATTGTAACTAATGCTTGTTTATCCAGATCGTCCAAAGTAGCTACTACCGGCAATCTACCGACAAATTCAGGTATTAAACCGAATTTGGTTAAATCCTCAACCTCAAGTAATTTTAATAATTCACCGCTATTTTGCTCTTTATTCATATTAACGTTGGCAGCAAACCCCATAGAACTTTGGTTTGTCCTTGCCGTTATAATGTTATCTATGCCCATAAAGGCCCCGCCGCAAATAAACAAAATGTTAGAAGTATCTAGCTGAACAAAATCTTGTTGCGGATGTTTTCTTCCTCCCTGAGGCGGCACGGAAGCAACAGTTCCTTCCATAATTTTAAGCAAAGCTTGCTGTACTCCTTCGCCCGATACATCTCTTGTAATAGAGAGGTTTTCCGATTTGCGGGCTATTTTATCGACCTCATCAATATAAATTATGCCTTTTTGAGCTTTGGCTATATTAAACTCGGCAGATTGTAATAACCGCAATAATATGTTTTCAACGTCTTCTCCGACGTAACCTGCTTCTGTTAAAGAAGTAGCGTCCGCCATTGTAAAAGGTACATCAAGAATTTTAGCCAGCGTTTGAGCAAGTAATGTTTTTCCCGAACCGGTAGGACCGATTAGCAAGATATTTGATTTAGTAAGCTCAACGTCGTTATTGCCTGATTCAAGATATTCAAGCCTTTTATAATGATTATAAACCGCTACTGCTAAAACTTTTTTAGCTTGACCTTGTCCAATGACATAATCATTTAATATTGCACAAATTTTTTGCGGGGCCGGAATCGAAGAAGTAATTTGCTTAAGTGCAACTTTAGTTTCTTCCCTCATAATATCCGTACAAAGGTCAAGACATTCATTACAAATGAAAACAGCCGGTCCCGCTATTAATTTTTTTACCTCATGTTGTTTTTTACTGCAGAAAGAACAAATTAATCCTTTTTTATTAATTTCCGTTGCCATTAAATCTTCCCTTTTTATTTTTAATTAATAATTTATAAAACTCTTGCGTACATGTAATAATCCTTATGTTGTCCTGCAACAATTTCATATTTTTTTAAGATGCCTTCCGGGGCAAAACCGCATCTCTCTAAAAGATTAATAGAACGACGATTATCGGTTATCACCGTTGCTTGTACTCTAATTAACCCCATATAATCGGCAAATCTTAAGATATTCTTTATAGATTTCAGCATTATCCCCTGTCCCCAAAAATCAACGTCAAGATCAAAGCTTATTTCCGCTTTTAGGTGCGTAGTTGTTATTATATTAAATCCGGCAGTGCCGATAAGCTTATTATTATCTTTAAGGGCTATCCCCCAATAAAAGCTTATCCGATTTTTATATAAACTAGCCCAATAATGAACTTCCCTAAGTGCTTCTTCAAGACTAGAGGGTCTATTATTATCCGTTAAATATAACGCCATTTCCGGCTTGTTCATATAGTTAAAATAGTCTTCCGCATCTGCATCGGTTAACTCTCTTAGAACTATATCATTTAAGTCTAATACGGGAAACGGTCCATATAAATATTTTCTAATTGTCATATATATTTGATAGGGTCTTGCATATTATTTTTTTTAAAGGCATCTAACCTAATGAGGCAAGAATGGCATGTTCCACACGATAGCCCTTCTTCTGTCGGATCGTAACACGATATTGTTTTAGAGTAATCTACTCCAAGATCAAGGCCGGCTTTAATAATTTCTTCTTTCGTCATATGGAGTAGCGGTGCATGAATTTGAATGCGTTGCCCTTGCATCCCTGCAGCAGTAGCTAAATTTGCCATCACCTCAAAAGATTTTATATATTCCGGACGACAATCCGGATAATTAGCGGAATCACTTGCGTGTACGCCAATAAAAATATCCCTTGCTCCTATTATTTCAGCAAAGCCGAGTGCATAACTTAAGAATATGGTATTTCTAGCCGGTACGTAACTTAGGGGTATATTAGTACCCACTTCATGATAGTCCTTATATTTCGGAACGTCTATTTGGTCATCGGTTAGAGCCGAACCGCCAAATTGGCGTAAATCAATATCGATAATCCTATGTTGTTTTACATTATATAGTTTTATCAATTCCTTGATTTTTTGTAATTCTACCTTATTACTATTACGTTGCGAATAGTCGAAACTTATTGCATGAATTTCGTAACCCATATTCTTTACCATAGTAAGAACAGTAGAGGAATCCGGTCCGCCGCTTACTAAAATTACCGCTTTTTTCATTTCCTACACTAATTTGCTTACAAAAATAAATTATAATGCAAGTAAAGGAAATTATGAACTAAAAAATTATTTATATAGAAATTAAAAAACACAAAGTAAGAATTTTATTTGTAAAACTCTTACTTTTATACTATTATTTTATTATTAATATCACTTGTTACTATTATGAAAATATCAACTAAAGGACAAATTACCATACCTATCAAAATTAGGACAGAATTAGGCATGTTACCTAATACTGAAGTTTCTTTTGTTTTACATAAGAACGGATTTTTCATTCAAAAACAAAAAAATAGTAGTAGACAAGGAGTAAAGTTATTACAACAATTATCAGGCAAAAGCACCTCACATATGTCTACTGACGAAATAATGAAACTAACTAGGTCATGATTTTAGTTGACAGTAATATAGGATTCCTAACTAAATATAGATACCGTCATTGCAAGGCACCCCTTGGCGTTGTTGCACGGCTCGAATTTTCGATGTCATTCTAGCTAAAGGCGGGAATCCAGAGAATATTTAAGCGAATTATATAGTAAATTTTTATATAATTTTGCTTATTTTAAGTGTTTTTTCTGGATTCCCGCCTTCGCGGGAATGACATACAGCACTTTTTTCGATCCATGCAAGCATACTTGGGGTAGACTTATTAACACGCGATGTAAATCGATATAAAACTTATTTTCCTAAATTAAACCTCATTACTCCGTAAATATTCTTGACTAAATCCTTCGAATAATCTAAGTTTACGTTGTTAATTTACGGCGGGTGTAGCTCAGTTGGTTAGAGCATCAGATTGTGATTCTGAGGGTCGCGGGTTCGAGCCCCGTCACTCGCCCCATACTATACTATAGCGTTGTTGCATGGCTCATAATTTACCGTGTTATGGTTATTAAAAGTATGGTGTCATGCCGTGACTTGATCACGGCATCCAGAAAAAACCTTAATAAAAAGACTGGATACCGTGGTCAAGCCACGGTATGACACCGTACGCTTTGCAAAAATTCGAGCCGGGCAACAACGCCCCTACGCAAGAATGAGATAAATTTATACTTTTTAGATTAACTGAACAGTATAGGCTACATTTCCCACTCCTTTTGCCTAAATCAATGACATCATGAATATCACACTTTTATATAGGCTGATTAAATATTTAGGGTGCTATAAAAAAGACCTTATTATTGTTATGGCGTCTTTATTATGCATATCAATTTCATTATTATTAATGGGCGGTGTTTTTAGGAAGCTAGTTGATAACGGCTTAACCGAAAATTATCAGCTATCAATTAATAAATCCATATTATTTATTTGCCTATTGATTGTTATCTTAAGCATAAGTAGTTTTTTTCGCTCTTATTATATTAATAACGTTGCCGAAAAAGTAGTTACTCAAATTAGAAAGGAGGCTTATAGCAACTTAATTAATTATGAAATTGCCGAGTTTGAAGAATTAAAAATCGGTGAAATTATTGCATGCCTTACCGGTGATATAGATTTAATAGCTAAACTTATCGTTAATTTTCTATCTTTTTTCATTCGTAATTTAGTGATGTTAATCGGCGGTATCGCCTTAATGTTTTTTGAAAGCTACAAGCTTGCGGCAATCGTAATTATTACTATTCCCTTATTATTAATCCCGTTAATTAAATTCGGCAAACATGTAAAAGCTCTATCAAAAAAGGCTTTAAATGCTCAAGCAGAAATAGCTTCTAATATAGAGGAAAGCTTTACTAATATCCGTGCTATCCATGCTTTTAATCGCCAGGTAAACAAAATTGCTGATTTTGATAAACAAGCGTTTTCTTATTTACAACATTCTGCTAGCCGTTTAAAAATCCGTGCATTATTTTTTGCCGTCTCGATAGCGGTGATACTTACTTCTATCACTCTAGTTATTTGGATCGGTAGCATGGACATAGTCGCAGGGAATTTATCTGCCGGCTCTATGGTGTCATTTATTTATTATGCCGTTATTGCCGGAATAAGTAGCGGCGGAATTTTTGAACTCTTAAGCGAGATGCATTTACCGCTCACGGCACTTGAAAGGGTGTTAACCTTGACTAGTTCATACGATAAAACCGCTCTATGTCATACCCGCGAAGGCGGGTATCCGGGTATTAATGTGGAAAGCAAGAAGGAAGTACAAATTACCCTAGAATTTAAAAATATAAATTTTGCTTATCCTTCAAGACCGAATTTAAAAATTATCAACGATATATCTTTTAAAATATCCGAGGGTAAATTTATCGGTATAGCGGGCAGGTCAGGCTGCGGCAAAACTACTTTAATGCAGCTATTATTAAAATTTTATTTCCCCGATAGTGGTTTAATTACTATCGCTAATCAAGATATATCACTGATAAACTCTAGTTTAGTTAGGAATTTAATTGCTTATGTTCCGCAAGAAGCTAGTATTTTTTCAGGTACTGTTAAATCAAATATTATTTTTGCCAAACCTGATGCTACCGCCGAAGAAATAGCAAAAGTTACGGAAATAACAGGCATAACGGAATTTACTGCCAAAATTCATGACGGTATTGACACGAAAATCGGCGAAAGAGGGTTAAGATTGTCAGGCGGACAGAAGCAAAGAATAGCACTTGCACGTGCTTTGCTTCGTAATCCGCAAATTTTACTTCTCGATGAAGCAATGAGTGCTTTAGATAGCGAAAGCGAGCAAAAATTACTAAATTCAATAAAACAAATAATGAAAGGAAAAATTATATTATCGATTGCCCACCGCATTAGCGGCATCGAGCACGCCGATAATATTTTAGTAATAGATAAAGGGCAATTAGTTGCCGAAGGCTCTCATGATGATTTACTATTAAATTCAGAAATTTACCGCCTAATTTGTCGTGAGCAACTGACAACAGCAAAAGACGAGTAGCATATTTGTTGCAATAATAATTCATTTTCGATAAAAAAATTAAATTGTTATATAATTTATCTTGAAAGCTCCTATACTTAAGTTATAATTACTTATACAAAAACAATAAAGGTTCATAAAAATGAAAAATTTACTAAAAGTTCTACTAGTTCTAGCTTTCTCAACATCGGCTTTTGCTGACATGGTAAAAATGCCTGCACCGGAAGCTGTTACTACAGATTCGATCATGCAAATGAATACTGCAGATCAAAAAAGTTGGGTTGATAGCTTAACTTCCGATCAGTATAATATGCTAAGTGCTGATGTTCAAAAGTGGGTTATGGATAATACTACTCCTGAGCAAAAAACAAAATTAGGTCTTTCTCAATAATACTATTATTTAGATTAAGCTATCCTTAAATAGTGAATTTAATATAATAATATTATTTTAAATTCTGGGCATTGTTGCGTGGGTTGAATTTTTGCAAAGTGTACGGTGTCATGCCGTGACTTGATCACGGCATCCAGTCTTTTTATTAAGGTTTTTTCTGGATACCGTGGTCAAGCCACGGTATGACACCATACTTGTAATAATCATAATACGGTAAATTCTGATCCATGCAACACTGCCTAAATTCTGACGAAATGCCGGTATAAAGTATATGTTTATTTTATGCCGGTTATTTATTTGTATAATAATTTTGCAAGTTTCTAAGTAACATATCATCCCTATCCCTCTTTTTTATTTTTCCACCGATATTGAAATAGCTATAGTAGTTCTTAAAATAATGTCATTCTCGTGCGGCATCGGTGTTGTTGCATGGCTAGAGAAATGGTTCCAATGTCATGCCGTGGTCAAGTCCTATGTTGTACGAACGTTAAAGAAAAGGCTGTGTCATGCCGTGACTTGATCACGGCATCCAGAAAAATAAAGCCATATTAGACTTATTTTAGAGCCTTTTTATGACGTTATAAAACTGGATTCCGTGGTCGGAGCCACG
>JAJIYK010000030.1 GCA_020881235.1 Rickettsia endosymbiont of Oxypoda opaca
ACTGGATGCCGTGATCAAGTCACGGCATGACACCGAACGCTTTGCAAAAATTCAATCCACGCAACAATGCCGCCTCGCCATTAAAGCTATATCTAATAAATGGACAAATAATAAACAATAAAGTAAAATCTGCTGTTATAATATATTTTTACTTATAAAATTTAGCATAAAGTGAACAAAAAATTTAACAATTCAAAATTTAATTTTATAGATTTCTTTACTTTATGTACGGTTATTATATTGATAACACTTGGCTTTTGGCAGCTTAGCCGTTTAAAAGAAAAAAAACTATTTCTAGAGGCTATGGATTATAATCTGACTAGTCCTGCCGTAGATTTAAATGCTTTAGAGGATAATTTAATTTACCGTAAAGTAAAAATTACCGGACATTTTTTAGTCGGCACAGATATACATTTATATGGGCGTAGATCAATGTCGAAGGAAAAAGACGGTTATTATTTAGTGACGCCTTTTAAGACTGAGAACGATAAAATTATTTTAGTAGCTCGTGGCTGGTTTAGTAATCGCCATAAAAACGCTATTTCTGGTGCTGCGAATGAGCAAACGCACGAAATTATCGGTGTCACTATGCCGACTGAAAAAATACGCTCTTTTATCCCCGATAATGACATAAAAAATAATGTCTGGTTTACTTTGGATTTGGTAGGTGCTTCTGACATTTTAGGGCTAAAGTTAGAAAATTTTTATGTAATTTTGGACGGCAAAGACATTAGCGGCTTAGATATTCTTATTCCTTTATCGATGAATCATTTAGCCAATGTTAGAAACGATCATTTAGAATATGCTTTAACCTGGTTTGGACTCGCTATTTCTTTAATTGTGATTTATTATTTGCGTAAGGCTAAACTCAAATCTTGAAATATACTATTCTTGGGTGGTTTTGGGTGGCTCGAATTTTTGTAAAGCGTTCGGTGTCATGCCGTGACTTGATCACGGCATCCAGTCTTTTTGTTAAGGTTTTTTCTGGATACCGTGGTCAAGACACGGTATGACACAACCTTTTCTTTAACGTTCATACACTAGTGCCCACCTACGCAGGAACGACATGCGGCACTTTTTTAGAGCCATGCAACAAGCTTGTATCAAGCTTTATGCAATATGCTGTATTACATTTGCATCAATATTTATATTATTATATCCGATTATTTTAACAAAGTTTAAGTCTTCCTCTCTCTCGACTTGATCTATCTCAGCAGGGGGAATATTACCGTAATCAATTATAGGTTCTGTTTTAGATATCAAGAGTTTTAGTATTTTAAGTTCTATCTCATTCTGCTTAGAGAAGTTACCTGTTATATCTTTAGCAGCAGAATAAGCGTTTAAAGCATTGGTATATTGTTTTTTTGTAAGTAAATAATCTCCTTTTTGAACATGTAAATCATGGTTTTGCGGATTCTTTTTTATTAATTCTTCAAAACATTTCAAAACGCCGGTAGAGTAGTCGGCAATTTTATAATATTTTATTGCTAAATTTAAATAGTGATCATTGTTTTTATTATACTTTATTGCTAGCTGCTCTAATACATTACCGATTCCTTTGTATGGTAAAGTTAGTTTTTTATTACAATCGAGAGCCTGGTTAAAATTCTCCCATGCGTTGCTAAACTCCCCTTTCTTACTATAAATCGTGCCGAGATTGAAATGGGCTAAAGCTTTAGTTTCGCTTATTTCTTCAGGGGAATTATATTCCTCTAACCACCATATAGCTTCTTCATAATATTGTTCATCTATAGATTTCATTAGTTCTATACCCTTGATAAAAGGCATATAAATTTCTTTTATTGTTTGTTTGCAATGCACTATTACGCTGTTGAATAAATAGTCTGATTGTTTCTTCAACTCTAAAGGAGGAGTTTTTAAAATTTCTGTGAAAAATGATAAATATTCGGTTTGTTGTTTAAAGATATAGCTATAATTATGTATTTGCTCTTGCTGCTGCGGCACTTCTAAAAATTTTTCGATAATATCTAAGAGCTCGATAATCAAATTTTTAGGATTAGCATTACTTTTTTCCATTAGCTCATGAAACTTAAATATCTGCTGTAACCCTTGAAAATATTTAAGTTTTTCGATAGGTAGAAGAGTGTAATTTTTATCCGCCGGCGGTAAAAGCTTTTTAATGAAAATGTTATTGTCATAATTATCAAAAAATATATGACAATTGACAGGTTTATAACAATTAAAATTTTTTTTATCGAAAGTATGGGCTATGATATCCATTACGTTTGTAATATTAAGTTCTATTGTAGTGTATAACTTATCTATAATATCTTGATATCCATTAAGATTAAAATTTAAAGGTTTTAGTTTTATGTTAACGGTGTCTAACTTAAAATCTTCAAATTTTATTTTAGGAGTAAAAAGCCCAACTTCTTGAGGAATTTTAGGAAAAATTTTGATAAATGAAGATTCAAGCGAAGACAAATTGTTTAAAAGCTCCTTAGTACTTGTATCACTTTTGTTTATAATACTCCCTATTAATCTATTAATATTCTCTAATTCTCGTTCCCCTTTAGTTATAACTAACGCCACACTATGTTTTAATTTTTCTAGCTCTGATTTTAGAAAAATATTAATAAAATTTGCAATTATGGGATAGAATACGCCGCTTTCTTCCGTTATTGAAGATTCGGGAGTGACAATTATAAATTGCAGGTCGTTATTAGCTTTAAACAATCTCTTTAGAGAAAAAAGGTTAATTAATATTTGAGTTATATTTCTCGGTGAATCCTTATCCGTCTCAAAATTTATCTCAAAGCCCGGACAGTCCCAAATTACGGTATCGCCAATTTTATATTTATTAGGGATATTGGGAGAGGTAGAAGGTTTGTTATGTATTTCTAAATCAAGATTACTAGAATTTTTTAATTGATAGACTTTTTGATCGGGATTATAAACAATTTCCAGTTTATCGTTAATTAATGACGATATCAAAGCACTTTTGCCGCCGCCTACAGCTCCTAATACTAAAACCCCTTTTCTTGTTATTTCTTCAGTTTTGTTATAAATTTCCGTCAATGAGGTAAATATTTGTAATTGTTGTAATCGTTCCTTCATATTCTTAATCTTTAAAATTAATTCTTGCCGTATCGCTCTTCCCGTTATTGTCAATAACCATTATAATATATTCTCCGATTTTTGCTTGCCATAATAATGGTTCATCGGCTTTAACCCTACTTATTAACTCATCGTTAACAAACCAAAAAATATCGGAAACGCTAGGATCAACGATTGCCGCAAGGGTTATCTTATCACCATTTTTAATTGAATAAACAGAATTTTTTATAGGAGAGGTAATTTTCGGCTTTTGATAGTGTTGATTTACCAAATTACTACAACAATTATCACAGTAGTTTTTGCCTAAAGGTTTCGGTAACAAATGAATACCGGCTTTTTTATATACCGACAGTAAATCGGTCGGCCAAAAATTTACTATTCTATATTCGGTTTGTCCTTCTATAAAGCTACAAGCCGGCATACCGGTATTGATATCTATTAAAATTTTCCTATATATTCCCGACGGTTTTATCGGTGATTTGCCTTTAATAAACCAGGTGTCGGTTTTAACGGGACACATGCCGTTATAAATATCGCCGGTGTCAGCACAGACTGTAACTTTGGTAATATCAAGCTCCTTTGCTTTATCAAGAATCAAATCTTTATCTTTGGTTTTATTTATTACCGCATTTATAATATTAAAAAACAAAGGAGCGGCAGCTTCTACTCCCGTAAACGACCCTCTAACTTGACCTTTAAAATCTCCGATCCACACGGCGAGCACGTATTTGCCGAATATACCGACCGTTAAAGCATCCCTAAACGAGCTAGAAGTACCGGTTTTCCAATATATCGGCAAGCTCGGCTCTATATTATTATAGTTATATGGGCGAGCAGTATCTTTTAAAATATCCAGTGTTAAATAGCTTGCTTCTCTGGACAATAAGATTTCAGATGTAAATTCTTGCTTCGGCTCTATTAATTTTTTTAGCGGTTGATATGAACCTAAATTAGCGAGCATGGCATAAAGCTTTACTAATTCTTCCATATTAACCTCTACTGCTCCGAGTACCATAGATAAGCCGTATATTTCCGGTTCTCGTAATTTAGCAATTTTTGCTTGTCGTAAAAATTCGTAGAAGTTAGGGTTTTTTAATTTAGAGGCAAGGAATATTACCGGTATATTACGGCTTTTTATTAACGACTCTCCGGCACTTAACCCGCCGGTAAAACTACTGTCAAAATTTTCCGGTTTATAGCTATCGTAATTAATAGGAGAGTCTTTTAATAAAGTTAAAGGATGAATTAAAGATTGATCGAAAGCTAAAGCATAAACGAAAGGCTTTAAAGTTGAGCCTGGGGATCGGTAGGATTTAGTGCCGTTTATTTGTCCTTCTATATCGGCATCGAAAAAATCACCGGAGCCGACACTTGCCAGCACTTCCATATTAGTAAAATCCACCAGCATTGCAGCGGCGTTTGTTATGCCATATTGCTTGTGAGCATTAATATATAGGCGAATTTGTGTTTCTAAAATAGTTTGTAAATTCTTATCTATAGTGGTGAAAATATCTTTAATACTATTATTTTGTGCTAATATATCTAAAGTAAAGTGCGGTGCTATAAACGGTAAATTTTTAGTTTGGTTAAATTTGATGGGTAAATTAAATAAATTACTATAAATAATATCTTGTGGATGAGTTTCTAACCATTTAGAAAATAAATATTTGCGGGCTTTAAAAGCTTTACTTGTTTCATCTCCTATAATCGATGGTGCTTTTTTAACCGGGTTTTGCGGTATTACGGCTAAACTTAAAATATCCAGTAAATTTAAATTTTTAAGCTCTCGTCCGAAATAAATATAGCTAGAAGCTGCTACACCTTCAATATTACTGCCGTAAGGAATTAAATTTAAATAGGCTTCTAAAATTTCGTTTTTTGAATAATGTAACTCCAAATGCATTGCTTTAATAATTTGATATAATTTGCCAAGTATAGAGCTGGAATTTATCCCGAACCTTATACGTGCTACCTGCATGGTAATAGTAGAGGCACCGATTTTTCGACCGTTTTTTAAATAGGTAAAGTAAAAAGCTTTAAGTAATGAAATAGGGTTAATTCCGCAATGTGAATAAAAATATTTATCTTCATATAATAATACCGCTTCGATGAATTGAGGCGGTAGGGAGTGTTCAACAAACTGTGTCAAACTAAAGAAATGATAATTTGAAAAAAAGTATTAAAAAAACAATATTTTAAAAATACAGATAAAAAATTATTAACACAGAAGGAGTTTGAGATGAAAAAAGATGTAACCACTAAT
>JAJIYK010000031.1 GCA_020881235.1 Rickettsia endosymbiont of Oxypoda opaca
ATAAAACAGATAACAGCTAAATGGAACATGCCAGTATCAAATTGGGCACTGACAATTTCCCAGCTAGATATTTACTTTCCCAATAGGCTAAATTTTGGAAGAGCTTTCTAGTTTGACACAGTTCTATGAACGTTCTCGAGGAAAGCACGTTAAGTGCCTACCTACCCGCTTCTCCCTGTTTTTTTACAAACAAGGAGAGAACTCTTCTCTCTGCTACTTCTTTATAGGTCTTGAATAATGGTAATCATCTTTATTTGTTTTTATTGATCTTAGTTTGCTGGTTCGGTTAGGTATGGGGATATTTTGATTTTAAATGGCTTGCACAGCTTCATAACCAAATTGTTCTACATAAGATTTTGCATCTTTTACTATACTATTTGACTTTAGCAATAGAGTTAAATTATGTTTTAATAGTTCCTTTATCATAATTTATAAAATTAGAAAGAAAAATTTGTTATCCTTGGCATTAACTATATCTTCTTACTTGTATTATTCTTTTTTTTGTAACTCTCACACACAGCATTAACTTTTTGAACAAATGCTGCAAACTCATCAACTTTTAAGATTTGTTTTTCTTCCTTCTTATATTTAAGCCAAACCTCAATATATGGTAACGAGTTACAGTATTTATCTTCATAAATTTCTATAGGGTTTCTAGTAAGATCTTCTTCATGAAAAGATCCACGGCACACATAACAAAATTCAATTTCATACGGTATAGACGGTAAAAATAACGGTGCAGATGAGGAAGCCCTTTCGGAATTCATTATATCTAGTTCATGCATCTGAAAAAAGGCTTTACTAGAAAAATCTTCTGGGTTTTCTGCTCCCAGCATCACAAAGCTAGCTTTATAAAAATCCCATGCGTCTTCTGCTTCTAGACGTGCAAATCTGTCTTCATTTACATTTCCTTGCAATTCAGCTACCTTTTGCATCAACAACCATGTATGTTGATGATTTAGTAACTTAGAAAAATAGAGTACTCCATTTTTTATGTATACGTCACGTATATATGCCCATTCATCTTTAGCTTGGTTTAAAGGCTTTATAATTAGCTGATCACCGTCGTGCTTAAAATAAAATATTTCTAAATTAGTAGGCAAAGTGCTCCTACCATTATAAATCTCTTCATTGGCTATAGCAAATTGCTCTTTAGCAAAAGTTCCTATAAATTTTATCCGATAGCTTTCTTCAGAAGCAAGGCGACCATCTTCATATATCATACTCAGCGTTGTAACTCTTATTTCATTTGCATCACTGATTATTTCATATGGTTTTATTATTTCTCTTAGATTGTCATCTCTGATTTCTTCATAATATGCTCTTTTACTCTCTAGTTCTTTATGGCATTTTTCTAGGTCAATAATATTGCTTTTTCTTTCAATAATACAATGTGGAGATATAATTTTTCCTTTATATATAAAATCATTAGGAATTCCTAAATTTTCTTCGTTCTGCCTAGTATCTATGGTATCATTGGACACTTCTTTTGACTCTATGATAGCAAATATATCGTTAGTAATTAAAGTTACTGATACTGCAATAAGAAAAAACTTAAGCAAATTTTTATACATAATACTTCTTTAAACTTAGTGGTATAAACTTTATTTCATTATTATGCTGGACTTTGTAAGCTTAAAGGTTGTATCCAACATTGATCTGTTCAAGAAAAAATTTTGCAGAATTTCCTAGTACTTATAAATGAAGTTGACTTCCATAATTTATTGATGATTCATGATGATTATAATCATCATGAAAAAACTATCTATATGGATAATGTCATAAAACGTAGATTAAAATTAGAACAAAAGAAAGCTAAAATTATTACTGAAGAAGCAAGACTTAAAATTCAAGAAAGAAAAGCTCGTACCCGTCGTTTAATTGAAATCGGTAGCTTAGTTGTTAAAGCTAAACTTGATGATTTACCCACTAACAGTTTACTAGGTGCTTTTATTTCTTTAAAAGAAAAATTAATACAACATCCGAGTATCCAAGATCACTGGACTAAAATCGGCAAAAATATTTTTGATAATCACGAATTAAGATAATTTTATATTAATATCATATATAAAAATTTTTAATATTTAAATTAAGGAGTAGATAAATTGTATATCATCTGATACCATTATATAGTATTTAAAACAGTCAAGTAATGATAGAATATATTAAACATAATGAAGGAACATTTACTTCATTAACAACAGAACAAAAAAAAGCTGTAGGATTATTATCAATTGGAACATTTTTAGAATATTTTGATCTGATGCTATATGTTCATATGACAGTTTTATTGAATGAATTATTTTTTCCTAAGGAAGACCCTCATACTCAAGCTATTTACTTTGCTTTTGCATTTTGTTCCACTTATGTGATGAGACCTGTTGGAGCCATAATTTTTGGCTTAGTTGGTGACATAATTGGTCGTAAAGCAACTGTAATTATTACTACATTCTTAATGTCGTCTTCATGTCTTGCAATGGCCCTTGTCCCAACTTATGCTGAAAAAGGACTCATTGCTACTGTGATAGTTATAACATGTCGTATTATTCAAGGTCTATCTTCTATGGGTGAAATAGTTGGAGCACAACTATACTTACTAGAAATAACAAAACCTCCTATACAATATCCTATTGTTTTAATGACATCAGTATTTGCTAATTTAGGGGGAATGATAGCCTTAGCTGTTGCATCTTTAGTCACCTCATTTGGATTTAATTGGCGTATAGCGTTTTGGCTTGGAACTATAATAGCAATTGTTGGAGCAGTTGCCAGAACTGCTTTACGGGAAACTCCTGAATTTGCTGATGCAAAACGTCGTGTTAAGAAAAATATTACTTTAATACAAAAAACTACAGATAATCCATTAAAAGATAATCTTATTTACAATGAAAGGGTCAATCTAAAAACAGTCTCCTTTTTATTATTAATATCATGTGGTTGGCCAATATGTTTTTATTTTACTTATATTTATTGTGGTGAAATTTTAAAAAATTCTTTTAATTTTACAGCAGAAGCAGTTATTCATCACAATTTTATTGTAGCAATAGTAAATTTTTGTGCTTATTTAATATTAACTTATTTAAGTTATATTATATACCCATTAAGAATTCTTAAGATTAAATTAGTAATATTTTTTATTTTTGCTCTCATTTGTCCTTATTTACTAAATAATATTACTACTTCTGTTCATTTGTTCTTAATTCAATCATTTGTAATGTTATTTTTTCTTAGTGCCAATCCAGCTATGCCAATTTTTCTAAAACATTTTCCAGTTTTTAAACGCTTTAGAACAGCAAGTATAATTTTTGCTTTATCGACTGTTTCCATGAATATTATTATATCTTTTGGTCTTGTATATTTAACAAAATATTTTGGCCATTGGGGAATACAAATGATACTATTTCCAATAATAATAGGATTTACACTTGGATTAAATTATTTCAATAATTTAGAAAAAAATAAAACATCATGTTTATTTTAGAAACAAAAATAGAAGAATTTATTTTAAATAATTCAGATCTAAAAGATGTTCATGCTGCGACCGTATTTGTTTTTGATGATAAAAAATTAATAACATCATTTTTTGGTAAAACACGATCTGAATCAGGTAAGTCAGAAGAAAATAATAGCATTTGGATCAGTTTAGGATTTAAAAGTAATAATCATTATCAATGGACTACTCCAGAAAGAATCGTTTCACCGCAATATTTCCGTGATCATCATATCCCTCTAAAGCAAGATAATGGGATAATCAGTTGTGGAAATCCAGTAATTACTTTCTTTAATAATCAGTTACTCATTTTTAGTAAAATTGGCCCTTATCCAAGAACATGGAGTGGAATATTATCTCGTTCTTATGATCAGGGATTAACATGGCAAAAACCAGAACTATTACATGGTATCCTAGGACCAGCACGTAATAAGCCACTAATTTATGAAAATAATATTTTATCTCCGTGTTCTCGAGAAAGTTGTATTGATGATTTTTCATATATAGAATATTCATCAGATTTACATACATGGAATTTAAGTAATCCTATATTACCATCCAACCCTCAAATTTTTCAAAAAGGTTACAGAGGTTTTATACAGCCAACTTTAGTTAGTAGTAATTTACCAAATAAAATCATAATGTTAGTAAGACCTAGAAAAACTGATTCCTTAATGTCTACTTACATACACAGATCAATATCCATAAATAATGGAATATATTGGAGTAATTTAGAACCAGTAAACTTATTAAACCCTGATAGTGCCATTGATGCCATTAATTTAGGTGATGATACATTACTACTTACATATAATCGAGTAATCAATAATCATAAATCACGAAATATATTAAGTGTAGCTACATCCTATGATGAGGGGTTAAATTGGCACCCTATCACTATTAGAAATTCTATCTATCCTGAAGGGGATATAGAATATAATAACATCCTGTCTGAAGAATATTCATATCCTGCTATTATTATGAGTCCTGATAACAATGAAATTCATGTAATATATACATTTAATAGAATTAACCTAAAGCATAAAGTATTTCAATTACTACCAAAATAATCTATTCTATAAATAATCAAGTAGTATGCTAAATTATATTTATAGCTTCAGTGTTGTGTTTAAAATAACTCCAAAAGTTATACTTAAGATTACTAGTTAATAATGTATTTTCCACTAATCTATTTTTATGTGTAATATTAAAACATAAACGATAAAAGTGTTTTTCTAATGATGAAATTCCAAGGTAAGGCATCAAAACAATAAAACTTATTAAAGTTTCATTTATAATTTTTTTAGCTTTTTCAGGAGATTTAGCACCTATTGTCTGTATATTATGCAGTCTATCAAATAACTTTATCAGAAGTACATCATGTTTCTTCTCTTTGTATAACATCTCTACCATTTCAGCAGAACTAATCTTTATACCATTCTCCTTAATCCTCGTCAAATCCATTACTTGATTGGCTATATTCTCTCCAAATTCTTGTAATATTTTCTCCTTGGTAAGTTCTGTATCCTCTATAGTATCATGCAATATACTAGTTACTAGTATATCTGTTCTAAATAAGTAATCTGATATCATATATGCTACTTCTATCGGATGTGAATAAAATGGTTCTCCTGATTGACGCATCTGACTACCATGATATTTCTTAGCATAGTATATAGCTTTCTTTACCTCCAATACACCCACTGGTGGTACTTTTACTACACTATTTAAATATATTACTTTATCTAATAACTTCTTAGCATAAATACATATCTCAAAATTTGTTTGATAACCTTCTATCTTTTTCATTAATGCTTATTAATTATTTTCAATACTTTTTACCTAAATTTTCCAAGTAATCCTATATCTTTTGATTATATGATTATATATATAACAGCTGTGATTTCTCCACCAGCATATGATCCAACAAAAAAGCCAGTTTTTCATACCTACCACTATGCTCGTTCAGCAACATTGTTATCAATCTCTATTTTACCATTATCTAAAAACCTCATTACAGAGTTGCCTCATTATTTAGAGAACATAAGCAATAGCTCTATTCTTGGCACTTTTTTAAGTAGTATATGATACAATATCTCCTGTTAACTCTGTTGGTTTTATAAAAAAGTTATCTTGTTGAACCGTAAAAACAAATTCATTATTAACAAAACAGTTATTTTATTGTTGTTTATCTTGTATACCAACATCATAATTATTGAGTCTTGTTAAACCATCTATTGGTATAACAGCATCAAAGGATTTTATTATTATTAGATCTCTTGCGAAACTGGAGTTTAAAGAATAAAAGTTAGTTGTAACTTCATATACTTTGATCTTACATTATAACTATGTCTATAAATCACACATTTTTTCCACTATATTCCACAATTTAACTGATACGTAAATCACCGCACAAATTGATTATACTGTCTGTCTGATCATCTGGTAACATTGTTTCTAAATTAATGTCTGCACCACCTAATATGAAAGATTTTAAAATATTACAATTGTTAAACTCCATAATACTGTTTCACCACTATTATTTTTAGTATTGACATCAGCACCATTGTGAATTAGCAATGATACTAAATCTAAGCTATCAAATATAACAGCATAGTGTAATGGTGTTTCACCACTATTATTTTTAGCATTGACATCAGCACCATAGACCATTAGCAATGATACTAACGCTAAGTTACCAGACTCAACAGCATAGTGTAATGCTGTTAGACCATCATCAGTTTTAGCATTGACATCAGCACCACGAACCATTAGCAAAGATACTAAATCTAAGCTACCCAAGCCAACAGCAAAGTGTAATATTGTTTCACCACTATTAGTTTTAGCATTAACATCAGTACCATTGTGAATTAGCAAAGATACTAAATTTAAGTTACCAGATTCAACAGCATAGTGTAATGCTGTTAGACCATCATCAGTTTTAGTATTGATATCAGTACCATTGTGAATTAGCAAAGATACTAAATTTAAGTTACCAGACTCAGCAGCAAAGTGTAATATTGTTTCGCCACTATTAGTTTTAGCATGAATATCAGCTTTATTTTTAATCAACCAATTTACTAAATTTAAGTTACCAGACTTAGCAGCAAAGTGTAATATTGTTTTAGCATTATTGACATTAGCACCATTGTGAATTAGCAAAGATACTAAATCTAAGTTACCAGACTCAACAGCATAGTGTAATGCTGTTAGACCATTACGGTTTTAGCATTAACATCAGTACCATAGGCAATTAGTAAGTATACTAAATCTGGGCTACCATAATCAACTGCAGAACATAATATTGTTTCACCACTATTAGTTTTAGCATTAACATCAGCACCATGGGAAATTAGCAATTGTACTAAATATAAGTTACCATCATAAACTGCATAGTGTAATGCTGTTAGACCATTATCAGTTTTAGCATTAACATCAGCACCATTTTTAGCTAATAATTTCGCTGAATCTAAGTTACCATTCTTAGCAGCACAGTGTAATGATATTACACCATGACAATTTGTAGCATTAGGATTAGCACCATGTGTGATTAATAATGGCACTGATTCTACACAGCCAAGTTGAAGTCCAAGATGTAATAACTGGTCCTTATTACTATCTGATATATCATTTATTCTCTTATTCAGCTCTGATGGATCTACTAATAAGGTTATTATAGGAAGCATTTGAGTAATGTTTGTGTTTATAGTAGTTGATAAAAATTCCTTTTGACCATATTGTTCCAAAACAACTTTATCGTTTATGGTAGCCAATAATGTATTGTATGTTGTGTTAATTATATCTGTTTTTGGTGAGGGTGGCTTAAATATTGATCTGATATTGGAATCTTCATGTCTCTTTGTATAAGTTATAGTTGCCGGAAAAGCACATTCAGCTAATATTGGTTTGTAAGTGATATTAATAAAAACACTATTATGTTCGAATAATAGATTACTTGCCGGAATCTGTACTACTGCTAAAGGTACTAATTTATATTCTAAAATGTTACTCAAATTGAGATTTATATTTAGAGAAAAGTCGTAATGTATAGTATTAATGTCTTTTATCAAAAGTGATAAATTATTATTATAATACGTTATATATTCTGGGGTGGTGGTCCGAGACAATGTGCATGTTGTAGTGTTATTGACAACAAAATGAGTACTATGTTGAGTGTGGGTAAATGAAGCAAAAGTATTATAAGTACTCACGTTATTGATTATTTTACTGGTAATAGTTACGATGCTTATATCAACATTGAGTATCCTATTACTATAACTTAATGTAATATTACATAATATTATACTAACATTATTATTAGTACGAGATGCATAATACTTATTTGCTTTATAAGTGTGATGTGCACTACCGTATTGTGTTTGCCTATGCATAGTGGTAGAGCGTATTTGAAGTTCAATATTACCTTTATTACTACCACCTGATATGACTAAATGTATTGATTGATATCCATTATTCTTCGGATATCTAATATAATCAACAAACTGTGATGTTATGGTATTATAATGTAGATGAATTAATTTAGAAAAATCGTAACATGCTTTTTTATTTGGTACAATTGCTCTAAAAGCCAGAATATCATTAAGTGCTGTAATATGGATATCTTTAACAAGTGTTTTTATCCATATAGAATATGGGGACTTAATTCTGTAGCTTAGGCTCGCTTTTATATTTAGTTTTCTAAATATATTTCTGAATTGCTGTTCTATATTGTGAATTATATTATCTATGTCAGGATATAGCCAATGCATATAATGAAGAATTCTATTACGTTCTTCAGGATATTGAATCTTAAAACATAAATCTTGTAAAAGATAAGCAAGATCATTGTGTGCTGTATATGATAAAAGATAATGGATATAACAATTAGTGATGATTTCTGATATATGCTGAGCATCGGTATTATTATACTCAAGGTTAAAGATACTCACCTTATGTAATAATGGAACAAGCGAAGTTAATATTGCCGTTTCCTGTAGTTTGGGATTAATAGTTAGTAACAGCTCATGAAAATGAATATATTGCTCAGCATATGGTTTATCGTGAATAGTAGATAATTTATTAATAACATCAACTAGATATATAATATTATTATTAAAATGATTATAATCTTCTAGATTAAGATGTTGTATATTTTCATGTAATAGTACTGCTGTGAATGAGGAAGAATCTAGTTGTAATGCTTTTGTAATGGTATGTATTTGGTCAGGATAGGTTTTATCAGAGCAGTATTGATGGTATAACTCTAAAGCTTGATTAATGCATGAATTATTGGTGATATTTTGATATAACATTATTTACTTAAGCATCTGTGAAAGTGTTGCAAGATAAAAAATTTTTAACCACACTATAAAATCTATATCCTGAAATCGTAATACTTTCATTCTGAAATAAAAATTTTATCTTGCAACACTCTCAGTACATTTAATTTTTTGTAATTTGCAGCTATATTTAAGCAATGTGTATATAATTGCCTTGCAACTCTCGGTACCTTGAGATAAGTAGCAATAGTTAAGAAAAATTGTAAAGTCTCTAAAATTATTTTCCATCCTTTCTCAGGAATTTTAGCTCCGACTGTTTGTATATTATGTAATCGATCAAATAATTTAATTAATAGCAACTCTTTTTTCTTTTGCTGATATAATATTTTAACTATTTCTGCTGAACTAATTTTTTTATCATTTTTAACTCGTGTTAAATCTTCAACTTGATTAGCAATCTTATGGCCAAATTCTTGTATAATCATTTCTTTAGTAAGTAACGTATCTTCAATACAATCATGCAATATGCTAGTTACTATAATATCTGTTCTAAATAAATAATCAGAAACCATGTATGCTACTTCTAAAGGATGTGAGTAATAGAATTCTCCTGTTTCTCTCTTTTGCCTGCCATGATACTTTTTAGCAAAATAAATTGCTTTTTTAATTTTATTAAGATCAACCATGTTCTTAGAAATCTTATTAATAAGCATGATCTTCGTTAATAGCCTTTTACTATATCGGCAATTTGATAGATCTGTAACTTTTATTTTGTCTAGCTCAAGATCTATACTTTTAGGTTTTAACTTTCCTATAA
>JAJIYK010000032.1 GCA_020881235.1 Rickettsia endosymbiont of Oxypoda opaca
GCAAAGCGTACGGTGTCATGCCGTGGCTTGACCACGGCATCCGGTCTTTTTATTAAGGTTTTTTCTGGATACCGTGGTCAAGCCACGGTATGACACCATACTTGTAATAACCATAATATGGTAAATTATGATCCACGCAACAATGCCGCCTCGCTATGTGCTATTATACTTCTTTAGCTTCTTCTTCATTTTCCTCTTCGTCATCAGAATTTTCAGCAATTAACGATGCAGATACGACTTTTTCATTGTCTTCAGTTTTAAACAAGATTACCCCACCGGTATTACGTCCTGTTATGCGTACCGATTCAAGTTTACAGCGAATTAACTTACCGCTATTAGTAATTAACATTAATTCATCATCCATAGCAACAGGCATTACTCCGACCACAAGACCGGTTTTGTCGGATATATCCATATTGACAATGCCGCTGCCGCCTCGATTAGTAATTCTATAGCCGTAAGCCGAGCTTCTTTTACCAAAGCCGTTTTCGCTAACGGTCAAAATAAATTCTTCTGAAATTGCCATTTGTAAAATCATATCTGAGCTGAGCGTTGAGCCGAATTCTTCCGGTGAAAAGGCTTCTCCCTTAGCAATTGCAAGCCTTCGCTCCGTCGGAATCGATAAATAAGCTTCACGCTCTTCCATCGTACAAGAAACGCCTTTAAGCACTGTCATAGAAATTACCGAGTCATCTTTTGTTAGTCTCATTCCTCGGACACCGTCAGAGGTGCGGCTTTTAATAATCCGTAGAGATTCAACCGGAAATCTTAGAGCTTTGCCGGCTTTTGTGGCAAGTAAAATATGCTCTTCTTCTTTACAAACTTTTACGTCAACTAATTTATCATTGTCGTCAAGCCTGATGGCGATTTTGCCGTTTGCTTGGATACGTTTGAAATCTACTAAATCGCTTCTTCTAATATTCCCCAAAGAAGTTGCAAACATAATATTTAAATTATCCCATTCATCTTGATTTTCCGGCAGCGGCATAATATTAGTAATATATTCCTTATCTTTTAAAGGTAAGATATTAACAATCGGTCTACCTTTTCCTTGCGGATTGCTTAGCGGTAATTTATAAAGCTTTAAGCTATAAACTTGCCCGATATTAGAGAAGAACAGCATCGGCGTATGGGTACTACCGACGAATATTTGCGTGGTAATATCCTCGTCTCTCATTGACAGACCCGACCTACCTTTACCGCCTCGTTTTTGTGCTCGGTAGCTAGTTAATGGCACACGTTTTATGTAACCGCCAAGCGTTACGGTTACTACCATTTCTTCACGCTGAATTAAATCCTCTATATCTTGATCAAATTCACCGAATTCAATTGAGGTGAGACGAGGGGTGGCGAACTCTTCTTTAACCTTAATTAATTCATCTTTTAGAATTTCTAAAAGTCTTTCACGAGATTCGAGGATATTAAGATATTCGCTAACTTCTTTAGCAAGATTTTTTAAATCTTCTTCTAATTTATTTTTCTCCATGGCGGTCAAACGTTGCAATCTCATTTCTAAGATAGCTTTAGTTTGTGCTTCGGTAAAATAACATCTCCCTTGCTCATCTAGCATAGCTTTATCGTCAACTAGCTTCATAAGAGGCAAAATACTTTGAGCGTCCCAATTTCTTGCCATTAATTCTTGTTTTGCACTATTTGGATCACTTGCCGATTTAATAATGCGGATAATTTCATCGATATTACTAACTGCGATAGTAAGACCGAGTAATATATGTGCTCTATCTCTAGCTTTATTAAGTAAATATATTGTGCGATTGGTAATTACTACTTCCCGAAAATTAACAAAAGCACTTATCACCTCTTTTAAATTCATAACTTTCGGTAGCCCGTCTTTTAGGGCTAACATAATTACGCCAAAGCTTGTTTGTAGCTGCGTACAGGCATATATTTGATTTAATACTATTTCCGCTACTACATCTTTTTTTAGCTCTATATAAATTCTTATACCTTTTTTATTTGACTCATCACGTAAATCACTAATACCTTCAATACGCTTTTCTTTAACCATTTCGGCAATCTTCTCTACCAATTTGGCTTTATTAACCATATAAGGAATTTTGGTAATAATAATAGCTTGTCTATTATTCGGCAGGTCATCAATACGTGCACGTCCTCTGGTCACAATACTTCCACGACCGGTTAAATATGCCGATTTAATACCGTGCGTGCCTAAAATCATTGAGCCGGTCGGGAAATCAGGACCTTTTACTACTTCTAACAAATCCAGAATATCTATATCGTTATTATCGACATATAAACAACATGCATCAATAACTTCACCAAGATTATGGGGAGGGATGTTAGTTGCCATACCGACGGCAATACCGCCGCTACCGTTAACCAGTAAATTTGGGAACATTGCAGGTAAAACTAACGGTTCTTCTTCTGAACCGTCATAATTAGGAATAAACCCTACTGTTTCTTTGTCGATATCTTCAATCAGTTTATGGGCAACTTTTGCCATACGTGATTCGGTATATCTCATTGCCGCCGCAGCATCACCGTCCATTGAGCCGAAATTCCCCTGCCCGTCAATAAGCGGTAGACGCAGTGAAAAATCCTGTGCCATACGGACTAATGAATCATAAATAGCACTATCGCCGTGCGGATGATATTTACCCATCGTATCACCGACGATTCTTGCCGATTTGCGGTAAGGTTTGCCGGCATGATTACCGGCTTCATACATCGAGTAAATTATACGGCGATGTACCGGTTTTAACCCATCCCGTACGTCCGGTATTGCTCTGCTTACTATAACGCTCATGGCATAATCAAGGTAAGACGATTTCATTTCGTCTTCAATATTTACCGGTATTAAATTAGGATAATCTTTATTACTAGTCACAATTGTACTGCCTATATTAATTTAAGTCTATTATAGTGAAATACTCTGTAGCTTTCAAGAATTGCTTTTTGTTATCTTTATGGGTTTGCTTGTTATTTTCTAATGAAATAAATTAAGATAGTAGTAATAGCTATTATATTGATAATAACTATTATATATGTTATAGTGATTATAACTATAAATCATTAGGTAAATATATGGAAAAAAATATTAGTAGTAAAATAGCACAAAATAATTTTGGAGAATTAATGAATGATGCAATGAAAGGACCGGTAATTATAAATAAGTATGGTAAACCTGCTGCAGTTCTTATCTCTCATGAAGAATATAAAAAATTTAATCAACTTGAAGATATGTATTGGATAACGCAAGCAAAAAATGCTAGCAAAAAAGGTTTTCTTTCAGAAAAAGAAAGTGCAAATTTTTTAACTAAAATATTAGAGCAGTAAATTATGACTCTAATAATATCAAAAGATTCACAAAAATTTATAGAAAAACTAAACCCGAAACAATCTCGACAAATAGCAATTAAGATCAAAGAACTAAGTGAGGTAATAGCTCATCCGCACGATAGCAAGCTTTTAAAGGGTTCAGAAGAACAGTATCATCGAGTAGATGTAGGGGAATTTCGAATAATTTATCAGAAAAATAAAGAAATACTTTATATTTTTATAATAGGAAAAAGAAATGATGCAGAAGTTTATAAATTATTTAAAAAGAAAATAAATTAGTAAATAAAAATTTATGACAGTTATAACTATTAGGATTCCGGATGAGCTGGATGTCGTGCTTTCAAACATTGCAAAAGAACTAGAGCATTCCTAGAGCATTCAAAGGGTTATATTATCCGTAAAGCAATAGAAAATTATATCCAAGAGAAGACCGATTTACTTTTAGCTTTATCTCGAATTGAAAAAGGCGAAGAAACTATCTCTTTAGACGAAATAAAGGATAGATTATTAATCCCTTAACTCTATACCCTCCGTACCCCACTCGTTAGAAATACTATTATATTTCAATATATATGGTTTAGTGTCAATAGAATCGAGAACTATATCGGCGATCATATAATCATGCGAAGAAATGAAACTATGACCGAAAGAAGAATAATAAGGTTGATAATTTTTAAACCGAATAGTTATAAATTTTTCTTTAGTAATACTAGGCATATATTTGATTAAATCCGTAATATTATCTAACTTATAATTTTCTATCGCATAAATATGAGTGCGATATAAATTTTTATAATCTTGGGTAAAGTAAGCCGGTATAGTACTAAAGCTACTGCCTGATTGAACGGTTGCTATCGTTAGTGCTTTAAGAGGTACACCTGATTTGCTGCTAAAATAATCATCGGCTTCAAAAAAGATTGCACCGCCGAAATTAACAAGCTGCTCTATTTTGTTATTATTGATGTTATACAAATCTATAGTTTGTTCTATCTTTTTCCCTTCACGATAAATTACGAGTTTAATATTAGGGTTTTTACTATTATCCATTTCTTTATCGAATATCGTAAGATTGCCGCCGAGTTCTATATTATTAATTGCCCAAATAATATCACCTGGTTTAAGAAATTTTTCAGCAGGAGAATTCGGTATAATAGTTTTAATAATCACTACTCTATTTCGTGCATCGGGGAATTTTTTTAAATATATATCCATTTCTGCTTGTGGAAAATTACGATGCCTTACTGCTTTATTTAAAGAATATAATTCGGTAATAATACCTATATGGTTTCTATTCGGAATTTTATTATTCTTAAGGCTCTCTAAACTACGCTGCACATAATCCGAGTGCAGAGCTAGGGCATAAGTTTGTCCGCCGCCGTATATTATACCGATAGCTTCATTTTTTTCATTTAATACCGGCGAGCCGCTTGCACCTCCGGTAATATTAAGGTTGATTATATAAGAACCTTGAGGCATCCCGCCGTCAATGCTATATAAATCGGATAAATAGCCGCTATGAAAGGAAAAACCTTGTGCTTCGGTATTACCTACTACAGAAACGCTTTGATTTAATTTAGGTATTTCTTTCGAAAAAACTATTTGCTCAACCGACTCCGGTAAGTCTGATTTTGCTACTTTTAAAATAGCATAATCTTGCCAGATATCGTAATAAATAAGCTTTGCCTCGGCTTGCTGACCGCTATGGAAGGTAACAAAATAAGTGCCGATAGAAGCACTACCGATTACATGTGCATTAGTAACAATAAAACCGTTTGCCTTATCGGTTACAAAACCGGTACCGGTCCAGCTACCTATATCCTTATAGGCGGATACGGCAATTCTGCTGTCGATAGTCACTATGGCTTTTTTTGCGTATTCTAAACTGTTAGAAATAGCGGCGGCATTAACAATATTTACGAAAAACAAGTTAATGATAAATAAAATTTTTATTAGAATTGAGACTTTTTTCATTTGTTCCTCTTGTAAAATTATCACCTTAGCATTATATCAAAAAGGTAAATAATAAAAGATGTATAATAAACGTAAATAAGAAAATATTGCAAGAATAAAATTTTAAAGAGGATAATTATGGGAAAAGTAATAGGTATTGATTTGGGAACAACAAACTCTTGTGTTGCCGTAATGGAAGGCAAAGAGCCCAAAGTAATAGAAAATTCTGAAGGTGAGAGAACTACGCCGTCTATCATAGCTTTTGCTAACGGCGAAAAATTAGTCGGTCAGTCGGCAAAAAGGCAAGCGGTAACTAATCCAAGAAATACTATTTATGCGGTAAAAAGATTAATCGGCAGAAATTTTACCGATCCGATGGTTAAAAAGGATCAAGATATTGTTCCTTATAAAATAGTAAAGGCTGATAATAACGATGCATGGGTTGAAGTAGACGGGCAAAAATATTCGCCGAGTCAAATTAGTGCTTATATTTTGCAAAAAATGAAAGAAACCGCCGAAAATTATCTAGGCGAGAAGGTAACGCAAGCGGTAATTACTGTTCCTGCTTATTTCAACGATGCACAGCGTCAGGCAACAAAAGACGCCGGTAAAATCGCCGGTCTTGAAGTTTTACGTATAATTAACGAACCGACAGCCGCAGCCCTTGCTTACGGCTTCGATAAATCCGCTAGTAAAACCATTGCGGTTTATGACCTTGGCGGCGGGACATTTGATATATCGATACTTGAGATAGGCGACGGCGTATTTGAAGTTAAGTCGACTAACGGTGATACTTTCCTTGGCGGTGAAGATTTTGATACTAGAATATTAAATTATTTAATAGATGAATTCAAAAAAGAAAGTAGTGTTGATTTACGTAATGATCCACTCGCCTTGCAACGTTTAAAAGAAGCTGCCGAAAAAGCTAAAAAAGAACTATCTTCTGCAGTAAATACCGATATTAATCTACCTTATATTACGGCAGATAATACCGGTCCGAAACATTTAAATATTAAATTTACTAGAGCAAAATTAGAATCATTAGTAGCCGATTTAATCGATAATACTATTGAGCCTTGCCGTAAAGCATTAAAAGATGCCGGCTTAAAAGCTTCTGACATTCAAGAGGTTGTACTGGTCGGCGGTATGACCAGAATGCCGAAAGTGATCGAGAAAGTTAAAGAGTTTTTCGGTCGTGAACCGCATAAGGGAGTTAATCCCGATGAAGTTGTAGCACTCGGTGCTGCTATTCAAGGGGGAGTATTAAATAAAGAAGTAACGGATATATTATTATTAGACGTTACGCCTTTATCGCTTGGAATTGAAACACTTGGAGGCGTATTTACCAGGTTAATCGATCGTAATACTACTATCCCGACCAAAAAGAGCCAAGTATTCTCTACTGCCGACGATAATCAGCATGCGGTAACTATTCGAGTGTTCCAAGGTGAGCGAGAAATGGCGGCTAGTAATAAATTACTCGGGCAATTTAACCTTGAAGGTATCCCTCCTGCACCACGAGGCATGCCGCAAATAGAGGTGACTTTTGATATCGACGTTAACGGCATAGTGCATGTTTCCGCTAAAGATAAAGCTAGCGGGAAGGAGCAAAAAGTAACTATCCAAGCATCGGGTGGGCTTAGTGAAGCAGAAATTGAGCAGATGGTTAAAGATGCCGAAAAAAATGCCGATGAAGATAAAAAGCGCAAAGAGTTAATTGAAGCTAAAAATAACGCCGATAGTCTAATTTATTCTACCGAGAAGACTCTTAAAGATTACGGTGATAAAGTATCTGCTGAAGATAAAGCCGGAATAGAAGAAGCTGTTACAGGCTTAAAAGCTGTTTTAGAGTCGGAAGATCTAGCTCAGATTAAAGAAAAAACGGAAGCGTTAACGGCTAGTAGTATGAAAATCGGCGAAGCAATGTATAAATCTCAAGCGGAAAATACAGATACTGCTGAACCGGAAGCCGCTAATGATGAAAAAATAGTAGACGCCGATTTTGAAGAGGCAGAGAAGAAGTAAAGTATATACTATTGTTCTTGTTAAAAATTGTCATACCGTGACTTGTATCTGTGTTGTTGCGTGGATACCCAAACCGTCATGGCGAGGCACCTCTTGGCACCGTGGCCATCCAGTTTTTGTCATGCCGTGACTTGATCACGGCATCCAGTCTTTTTATTAAGGTCTTTTCTGGATACCGTGGTCAAGCCACGGTATGACACCATACTTGTAATAACCATAATATGGTAAATTATGAGCCACGCAACGACGCTCCGCTTGTGCGGAAATGACGTTAATAAAAAACATATAATTAATTATTCTTAAATCATGTCACAAACTGATTACTATCAAATACTTGGCGTTAGTAAGTCTGCGACTCAAGCAGAGCTAAAAAAAGCTTATCATAAGCTCGCTAAGCAATATCATCCCGATAATAATAAGGTTGAGGATAAAAACGCCGAGAAAAAATTTAAGGAAATAAGTGCCGCTTATGATGTTCTAAAAGATGAGCAAAAAAGAGCGGCTTATGATCGTTTCGGGCATGATGCTTTTCAAAATAGAGGCGGTGGAGGTCAGCAATCACATGGTCAAGCCGGTGGATTTCATGCCGATATTAATGATATATTCGGTGACTTTTTTAGTGATTTCATGGGTGGGAATAAAAGGTCACGCTCTACTTCAAGCAAAATTAGGGGATCGGATTTAAAATATAATTTAACAATTAGTTTAGAAGAAGCATTTCACGGTGTCGATAAAAATGTTAGTTTTTCTAGTGAAGTAAAATGCGATTCATGCCACGGTACCGGTTCTGAAACTAATGAAGGAATGACTAGTTGTAGTGTTTGCGGCGGTCATGGAGTAACAAGGATGCAACAAGGATTTTTTACCTTAGAGCAGACCTGTAATCATTGCCAGGGTAGCGGACAAATTATAAAAAATCCATGTAAAAAATGTCGTGGTAACGGACGCTATGCTAAGCATAGGAACTTAACGGTAAATATTCCTGCCGGCGTGGAAAACGGCACGAGGATAAGGCATACCGGTGAGGGGGAAGCAGGAATCCGAGGAGGAAGCAGCGGCGATTTATATGTCGATATTGCCATAAAACCTCATGATCTTTATAAAATAGAGGGAGTAAATTTACATTGTAAGCTACCGATTAGTTTTGTAAAAGCTGCTCTTGGCGATGATATAGAAGTGCCGGTAATTGAAGGCGGAAAAGTAAATTTAAAAATCCCTGCCGGTACGCAAAGCGGCGATCAGCTAAGACTTCGAGGCAAAGGAATGTCTAAGATTAGAGCAACTATTAGGGGCGATATGATTGCCCATATCCACGTTGAGATACCTAAAAATTTAACCAAAAGACAAAAAGAATTATTAGAAGAATTTAAAAAAGAATCGGTAAACGATAAAGACAATGATAGTAATTTTTTTAATAAAATGAAAAATTTATGGTCATAGTTTTTTAGGACATTTGCATAGGTATTAGATGTTGTTGTATGGATCGAATTTTTGTAAAGCATACGGTGTCATTCTAGTTCCTTGATCACGGCATCCAGTCTTTTTATTAAACTTTTTTCTGGATACCGTGGTCAAGCCACGGTATGACATCGGAACTATTTTTTGATCCATGCAACAAAGCCTTCAATCGCTCGCAATGACGTTGCAGGTATCCACGCAACAATGTCGTCTCGCCATGATGGATTTTTATTAAAATTTTTGTATGGAATTTAAACCTTAAATATTATATTATTAAATAGATTATCTACTAATATTAAATTGAGAGGAGTTATGCCGTACAAAAATAATGCTAGCTTACCTGAGTCAGTTAAAAATCATCTTCCTGCACATGCACAAGATATTTATCGTGAAGCTTTTAATCACGCTTTCGAAGAATATAAATCACCTGAAAAAAGACGCAGTAATGATTCAAGAGAAACAGTAGCATATAAAGTAGCTTGGGCAGCAGTCGAAAAAAAATATCATAAAAATGAAAAAGGACAGTGGGTGGAGAAGTAGGTGTTGTTGCATGGCTTGAAAAATAGTTCCAATGTCATACCGTGGCTTGACCACGGTATCCAGAAAAAAGCTTAATAAAAAGACTGGATGCCGTGATCAAGTCACGGCATGACACCGTACGCTTTGCAAAAATTTGCTCCATGCAACAAACTCACGTCAGGTGGAGAAGTAAAGCAACTTGTAAATATTAATTTACTTCGTTTTTTATAATTAATTAATAAAAATTAAATAATGCTTGACTTTTAGCTAAAATGTTGGTATATTTTGCCTAAATTAATTTAGGGTATATTTATGGGTGGAAATTTAATAAGTTTAGATACTGCTACAGATATAAGTTTAGAAGATATGGAACTAATTTCTTTAACGGAGATTCCTAATAAATCTATAAGTTCTAATAAACTTGCTCACTCAGCAATAAATCTTGCATATAATAGTGCTGACCCAGATAAATATTTAGCAAAGGCTTTAGAAATAGACGGTAAAGAGTTGGTCGGTAGCGGCTTTGAAATATTTGCCACATCAAGTGAGTTGAATACTTCGCAGTATGGTTATAAAGCCGTCGCATTTATTAATAAGCAGACTAAAGAAATTCATATTGCCAGTGCAGGAACAAAAGCTGATAAGCATGATTTATGGGACGATATGTTAATTACTTTTCATTACACTCCTAATAAACTAGCTTCAGCTAAAGAATTTATTGATGCAATAATTGCAAAAATCGCCAAAGAGGAAAATAGAGAAGAAGCAGTACAAAATTATACTTTTAGCACTAGCGGGCATTCTCTTGGAGCTATTGTGTCAGATTTAACTGCGGTGGAGTTATATTCACGTAATTTTAAGTTTGATAAATCGACAACTTTTGATAGCCCAGGCTCAAGTGAAGTAGTAAAATATGCTATTCAAGAAAAGCTATTTACGGGTGAAGTTAAGGCTCCAATAGAAGAATTAGCTAAGCATTCCGTAATATATAATGCAAAACCTAATTTTATCAATACTACTAATACTTCTTTTGGAGAAGTAAATTTAGTTCTTCCGCAAGTAAAAAATAATATAGTAGAAGAGCAAAAAGCACCGAAGGCAGCAGGGCTTTGGGGGTGGGGCGAATATTTATACAATACAATCGGCTCTGTGGTTCAAACAAGTATTGATTATTTAGGTATTACAAGTATAACAGAGCAAATCAACCAACATAAGCTTCATAATTTTGCTGATTTAGATAAGCTTGTTTATGCAATAGAAGGGTGGAATGAGACTCAACCGATATTAAGAGATGATAAGAACAATGCTCAGTTTAAAGCTGTAAAATCTACAGGGAAAGACGTTGTATTATTTGATGAGCATGAATATGGCAGTTTAGTATTGATAGATCAATATCCTTTAGCATATTCGGATTTACAAAATTATACTATGGAAGAAGTGTTGCCGATAGGAGATATGAACAATAATTTAATTTTAGTGTGTTAAGTTATTTATAATATAAAAATAAATTTCAGATGTTAGATTTTTTTTCTTATGGTCTTGCACGTGCGGTAAGAAGTGCAACCGGAACTACTTCCGATATTGCAGTTTATATTGCAGATAATATTACTAAGTATGTTAATGATTTAGTAGGTGAGCAACCACAAGATAGTAATAATTTTACTATTAGGGAAGAAGAGGACTGGCTCGTCGTCGACGTCGAGCCTATAGGAGATACAACTTCACCGCAAAATAATCAATAAATTACTTATTACCCACCTTAATAATTCATAAATATTTCTAGCCATTTTGAGCGTTGTTGCATGGCCCTAATTTTTGATGTCATTCCCGCGAGGCATTGTTGCGTGGATGCCCCAAACGTCATTGCGAGCCGCTGCAAGCGGCGTGGCAATCCAGTTTTTGTCATGCTGAACTTGGTTCAGCATCTCATTAGTAGATCCTGAAATAAATTTACAACTGTCCGAAGTTCTAGAAAGGAAAAGAGTTCTTAAACCTTGATTGGTCATTTTGGTATAAAAATATAACATCAAAAATAGAAATTGCCGCTTCATTTCACTACTTATTTTTTAACTTCGGACAGTTGTAAAATAAATTCAGGATGACTATTTTTTCCTAGATTGCCACGTCGGTACTACGTACCTCCTCGCAATGACGAGGTAAAATCGAGCTATGCAACAACGCCGCCATTTTACGAGTATTTACATATTTACTATTTTATGGTATAGTATATAAATATTAAGCTAAGGTATTTATGTCGATATTACCGATAGTAACGGCTCCGGATAATAGGTTAAAGCAAAAATCTTTGCCGGTAGAGCTAATTACTAAAGAAACTCAAAAATTCATGGATGATATGGTGGAAACTATGTATCACGAGGATGGTTCCGGTCTTGCTGCCGTACAAGTCGGAGCTTTGAAAAGAATTTTGGTAATTGATATAAAAGATCATGATGATGTGCCAAGACCGGCAAATTTTTATCCTCTGTTTATAGTAAATCCTGAAATAATAGAAAAATCAGCAGAATTAGTAACCGCTAAAGAAGGATGTATTTCATTGCCGGAACAGAGATTTGAAATAACAAGACCTGAATCTATAAAAATAAAATATCTAGATTATTATAATAATCCGCAAGAGCTTGCGGCGAATGACTGGCTAGCAAGAGTTATCCAGCATGAATATGATCATTTAGAAGGTAAATTAATGATCGACTATTTAAGTAGTCTAAAAAGAGATGTTGCTTTAAGAAAACTCCGAAAACTTAAAAATAATATAGTGTGAAAATAATCCTCATGGGGACGCCTGCCTTTGCACTGCCCGCCCTTGAAAAACTTATATATTCTAATAACCACCAACTAGTTAGCGTTTTTACGCAAAAGCCGAAAGCTAAGGGTAGGGGGCTTCACGAGGTGAAATCCCCTGTACATCAATTAGCCGTGCAGCATCGAATACCGGTTTATACTCCTTCTACATTAAAATCAAATGAAGTAATTAACCTTATCAATTCTATAGAAGCCGATATAATAGTAGTAGTAGCTTACGGTTTTATAGTTCCGACGGCAATTTTAAATGCTAAGAAATACGGTTGTTTAAATATTCACCCGTCTGATTTGCCAAGGCATCGTGGAGCTGCACCTTTGCAGCGTACTATTATCTGCGGGGATAAAACAAGTGCCGTATGTATTATACGAATGGATGAGGGGCTTGATACCGGCGATATAATAGTAAAACAAAATTTTGATATACCGGCGAGAATGACGTTAGAGGAGTTGCATAATAAATGTGCTGCTATAGGAGCCGAACTTTTAATTAAAACATTAGACGAAATAGATCATTTGCCGCATGTTCCTCAAATTGACCAAGGAGTAAGTTATGCACATAAACTCACTAAAGAAGAAGGAAAAATTAATTGGGAAGAAGCCGCTTATCAAATAGATTGTAAAATTCGTGGAATGAATCCATGGCCCGGAGTATATTTTAGTTATAAAGATAAAATTATCAAAATTCTTGAGGCGGATTATCTAAATCAACCTCATGATTTTTTAGCCGGCACCGTCATTAGTAAAAAATTAGAAATAGCTTGCGGCACCGGTATATTGATAATTAAAAAGCTACAGCAAGAAGGAAGGAAAATAGTAACTACCGAAGAGTTTTTAAGGGGAGTAGATATACCTGTCGGTACTTTATTGATTTCAAGAGGTTGAAGTAAAGTTCGTTAGTGAAATTTGGATGCTTCCTATAAATATAAATCACTATTCATTTCCCGTAATCTTGACACGGTGCGTTTAAACTCCTCTCGTCTAGCTGCTCCTTGATATATTTTTTCCGGCTTATCTTCGAGAGTCATAAATAATAATATTTTATAAAAATAAGCATTATCGATGAAATTAATAAATCTAACGGCAATATCAGTATTGTCTGGGGGAATTATTGAGACGTTTTGCACTATGATAATATTGAATTTTTGGCAAATATTGACGTAATCTATGTAGCTAAGGTTGCGAGTAAAAAGCTCCTCAAAATCTGTTATTAACACCTTTTTATAGCCTTGCTTAAATGATATTTCTCTCCCCAAAACTTCCAGAGTTTGAGGCGTTAAACGGTCTTCGGTAATATCTTTAATAATCTGTGTTAATTTACGTTGATTCTCAAGAGTCAGAGGGTAAATTATCCTATCATTAGCTATTTCTAGAGCCTTATCAAACCTATAATCATGATTGTTATCTAGGTATTTAATATAAAACTCGGCATTTATTTTATCAATAAAAGGTAAAAATGATTCTCTTTGCAAGCCGTCTTTATAAAGATTAGCAGGCTTTGTATTGCTTGTAACAAAGATAAATACGTCTTGTTTTATTAACTCCGCAAGCAAATTACCGATAATCATCGCATCGGTGATGTCTTTAATTTCAAACTCATCAATACAAAGTATCTTAGTTTTTTTTGCATAATTCTTGGCTATTTTAGGAATGATATTATTTTTTGACTCATTTTCACCTTGTAATTTATGCATAGCTTGATGGACTTGCTGCATAAAATTCTGATAATGAATCATAATTTTTGAGGTAGTTAATAATTCAAAAAAAGAATTCATCAACATAGTCTTACCCGTGCCGACAGAACCGTATAAGTAAATACCGTTTTTTAGATTACTTCTATTTAAAATATTAAATATGGGCTTAGCTTTATTAAGTTCAAGAGCTATTTCTTGTAGTTCTTCTAATAAAGTGCTTTGTTTTGAATCTAACTTCATTGATGTTTCTGATTAACATATAAAAGCGTTGCATCGCCATAGCTGAAAAAATGCAGCTTTTCTTTTATAGCATATTTATATAATTCATGCATCTCTTCAAAACCGGCAAACGCACATACTAACATAAATAAAGTAGATTTAGGAAAATGGAAGTTAGTAAGCAGCATATCGACCATTTGGAATTTAAAGCCCAGTCTTATGAAAATATCGGTTTCAAAATCACCTGCTACTAGCTTATTATTTATATATGAGCTTTCCAAAGTTCTTAAACTAGTAGTGCCGACTGCAATAATACGCCGCCCTTCTTGTTTCGCTTTATTGATAATTTCAGCCGTTTCAGAAGTAATAGAACAATATTCCGAATGCATTTTATGCTCATCGATATTTTCAGATTTTACCGGCATGAAAGTTCCGGCTCCGACATGCAACGTTACAAAAGCTGTTTCTACGCCTTTTTCCTTGATTTTATCAAGTATCTCATTAGTAAAATGCAAACCGGCAGTCGGTGCTGCTACCGATCCCTCAATAGTGCTATAAACTGTTTGGTAGCGATTGTGGTCGATATCCGTCATTGCGAAGTGGGATTGTTTCGTGAATTCCCGCCCAACCGTCATTGCGAGCGACTGCAAGGAGCGTGGCAATCTAGAAAACAATAATTTCATAGCATTTTTAGCTATTTTTTCCTGGATTGCCACGTCGATTCTTCGAATCTCCTCGCAATGACGCTCACCACGCTTAATATAAAGCGGCAGCGGCATTTCGCCGTACTTATCCAAAAATTCAAAAATGGTAATATTATCTAGCTCAAACTGTAATTCAATCTCACCCATTGCTAGCTTTTTTACAACAACTACTTTGTGCTTATCAAAAGTAAACTCATCGCCGACATGAAGTTTACGAGCAGGTTTAGCAAAAGCTGCCCAACAATTACCATGTAGTTTTTTATTTAAATTGATAGTTATATTTTTTCCTAAATTTAGCTTAGCTTTAATCACTTTACTATTATTGAAAACTAATAAGTCATCCGGTAATAAATAATCAATTATATTATAAAATTTGGTTTTGATAGGCTCTAGAGCAGCAACTAGCAAATCCGAATGATCACGCTTTTCACTAGGCATTTGTGCTATTAGCTCAGTAGGCAAATTAAAATCAAAATCGGATAGTTTCATTAAACCTCGTTGTCATGTCGTAACTTGACCTGTGTTGTTGCATGGATAGAATTTTTGCAAAGCGTACGGTGTCATTCTAGTTCCTTGATCACGGCATCCAGTCTTTTTATTAAGGTTTTTTCTGGATACCGTGGTCAAGCCACGGTATGACATTGAAGCCATTTTTCGATTATAATTCGCTTAAATATTCTCTGGATTTCCTCTTTCGAGGGAATGACACATAAAGTTTTTTTACTTTAATATGCGTCTTCATTATAACCTACTGACTACACTATCAACCCTTTTACTTGCGAATTCCATAGTCTTTGATAGAGTTCACTGTTTTTTAACAATTCCGTATGTGCTCCATCGTCAACTATACTACCTTTATTAAACACTAAAATCCTGTCCATGTGCAATAAAATAGATAATCTATGAGCGATAACTATCACAGTTTTATTGCTCATTAAATAACGCAGAGAATCTTGAATTAAATTTTCGGTTTCGCTATCTAAACTACTGGTAGCTTCGTCAAGAATTAATATAGGAGCATTTTTTAATATTGCTCTAGCTATTATAATCCTTTGCCTTTGCCCGCCGGATAGGTTATTACCGCGTTCTCCACACATAGTATCGTAACCTTCCGGTAAATTCATTATAAAGTCATGGATATGTGCAGCTTTTGCTGCTTCCATAACTTCCTCAATACTAGCATCTTTCTTGCCGTAATTAATATTTTCTATAATGGTTCTATGAAATAAAATCGGCTCTTGCGGGATGACGCTAATCGCTTTTCGTAAAGAGTCTTGAGTTACATCTCTAATATTTTGATTATCGATTAAAATCATTCCCTCCTCTATATCGTGCAACCTAGTAATTAAACTTACAAAAGTTGTTTTACCTGAGCCGGAGAAACCTACCAACCCTACTTTTTGCCTGCTTGGAATTAGTACCGATTTATTTTGGAATAAGTTATTATTGTGATAATAATTAAAAGTAACATTTTTAAATTCTATTTGTCCCTTATCTACATTTAAAGGAGTAGCATTTTCAATATCGGTGATAATATGCGGTGCCATTAATGATAATCCTTGATTAAATGCACCGATTTGTTCAAACACATCGCCGATTTCTTGCGTTAACTCCCAAATATCATCGGAAACATTCACACAAAGCGTTAAGACAAGTACACAATCCCCGATGGTAATAGATAATTGCGAGCGGAGCGATGATAAATAATAAATCATTATAAAGATCATTATTGAGCAAGACAGACCTAATACATAGCGTAATTTGAACATAAAAAACTGCATAGTCTGCTCGTCGGCAATGGCATTTTCTATTCTGGTTTCTAAATGGTGACGTTCAAATTTATGCGAGGTGAACATTCTAACCGCACTAATATTAGTAATAGCGTCAACGATACTACCGGAGACTAGCGATTGACTCCTTGCATAATTTATTGAATATTTATTAATTTTACTTGAAAAGAACATACTAATGCCGAAGAAAACAGAAATCCATATTATGAAGATAGTGGCGGTTATGTAATGTACCGAATATAAAGCAATAAGAGCAAAAACAATAATTGCTATCTTACGAATAATTTTCTCGCCCAATATTGAAATAATCATCTCGAAAGACCTAGCAGTTTCAGTAATACGATTACTAATATGTCCGGCTAAATTATCTTGAAAAAATTTATGGCTATGATACTGAGTATAATCATAAAGTTCATCTAGTATTTTACCTTTTATATAAGGCATAGTTTTAAGATAAAGATAATCATATACACGATATGTAATATTAATTGTCTCCCACCAAAGACCGTAAGTTACTGCCCAGAAGATCATAGAAGATACAAGATTATTTGTACGTTCATCGCCGAAAGATTCAATTAAGTCAATAATCTTTTGTAATAATATGCTATCAACCGCCGGTATCATACCAAATATTACGCAGCTTACGGCTAGGAGAATAATTTGTATCTTCTTGAATTTTAGAAAATAAAAACCTAAATTCATTGTAGATTTAGAAAGATTGGGAGCTTTCGCCACGATATATGCTCTATAATTTATAATTTGCAAATAGAATAATAAACAAACCTTGCTTCTTTTTGTAAATAATGTTACAAAAAATGGATAAAATAACCTTAAATCATTAGAAATGAAAGAAAAAGAATTACCTTCTAACCTTTTAGAAACTAAAAAAAAATCATTAAAAAATAACGATTCGCCTTTTTTTGATGTAAAATATATTTGTCAAGCAAGTGCGTTAATTACCGAATCGATACGAAGAGGGTTTGACGTAACACAACTGCCTAATGGTGATGTCAATGTAACGGAAGTAAGAATTGTAAATGTTCATTATAGCTGGAATCCTGTAAAAGAAAAATTTATAAAAACCGGTCAAAATGAATATAATCATATCAAAAACAACTAATTAAAGCAAATAGTATAATATGGAATTTGATCAAGTATTATTATCAAGGATACAATTTGCTTTTACAATAAGCTTTCATATAATTTTTCCGGCATTCACTATCGGGCTTGCTAGTTGGCTAGCCGTCGTGGAAGGATTATGGCTAAAAACAAAAAATAATATTTATCAAGAAATATATAAATTTTGGGTAAAGATTTTTGCCGTTACTTTCGGTATGGGTGTAGTTTCCGGTGTAGTAATGTCTTATCAATTCGGTACTAACTGGTCGGGTTTCTCGGATAAAGTCGGTAACGTACTCGGTCCTTTGTTAGGCTTTGAAGTTCTTACGGCTTTTTTCCTTGAGTCCTCTTTTCTTGGTATTATGCTATTTGGCTTTAACAAAGTTAGCAAAAAAATGCATTTTATAGCTACTTTAATAGTAGCGATCGGCACGGTTATTTCGGCCTTTTGGATTTTGTCCGCTAATAGTTGGATGCACACCCCGACCGGTTTTAGATTAAATGAAGACGGTTTTTTCTATCCTTTCAACTGGTTAGAAATAATCTTTAATCCTTCTTTCCCTTACCGCTTCTTGCACATGCTTACTGCCTCGTATCTTACTACTTCTTTTGTTATTGGCGGTGTAGGCTGTTGGTATCTACTAAATAACCGCTATAAAGAACACGCTAAAATTATGCTTTTTATGGCAGTGTTAATGGCATTATTTGTTGCTCCTATCCAGCTTTTTATCGGCGATCGGCATGGTTTAAATACGCTGCAATATCAACCGGCAAAAATAGCTGCTATGGAAGGAATTTGGAATACGGAAAAAGGAGCAGCATTTACTCTGATAGGATTTCCTGATCAAAAAGAAGAAAAAACTAAATATGCAATTCAAATTCCTAAAGGTGCAAGTCTAATATTAACTCATAGTTTAAACGGCGAAATAAAAGGGCTAAAAGAATGGTCAAAAGAAGATCGTCCACCTGTTTCTATTGTATTTTTTAGTTTTCGCATTATGATTGGAATCGGGTTTTTAATGGTATTTACGGGACTTGCGGGATTATATCTTTATCTGAAAAAAAGATTATATACTACCCGTTGGTTTCAATATTGGTATATAGCAATGGCCCCCTCCGGTTTTATAGCAGTACTTGCCGGTTGGTTTGTTACCGAAATCGGTAGGCAACCTTATATTGTTTATAATATTCTTAGAACATCGGAAGTAGTATCGCCCGTGCTTGGGGAGTATGTATTTATTTCTCTTATTGCCTTTATACTGGTTTATGCCGTGGTGTTCGGTTCCGGGTTATATTATATCATGCATTTAATCATTAAAGGACCGGTGATAGCTGAGAATAAAGAAACTTACGGCGAACATGGTTTAAATAATCCGTTAATAGAAAAGAAATAAAGATTTATTAGTTAAGCATTGTTAACGATGTCATTCTAGTTCAAACGGGGCGTTGTTGCTTAGCTCTCAGAATTGTCATGGTGAGACGCCCCTTGGCGTTGTTACCTGGCTCTAAAAAAGTGCTATATGTCATTCCCGCGAAAGCGGGAATCCAGAAAAAAATATTTTTAAGTCATCCTGAATTTATTTCAGGATCTACTAAAAAGATGCTGAAACGAGTTCAGCATGACAAAAAAAGCCTGGATTCCCGCCTTCGCGGGAATGACATCAAAAATTCGAGCCAGACAACAACGCGTGTACAAGTCACGGCATGACACAGCCTTTTCTTTAACATTCGTACAACACATATACAAGCCACGGCATGACACCATACTTGTAATAACCATAACCGAAGTTAGAATAAATTTATTCCATACCTTAATGATTGAAGCTATAACTTCGGCTCCTTGACAAAGCAGCTAAATAACTATAATTTCTTTCCTTCTATAATTATCGCATTTTTTTATATGGTCACTAAAGTAAAAATTCAAAAACTCTCGAATTTCACAAGCTTATTGCCTAGTTATGCAACGGAACATAGTGCAGGTATGGATTTGTTTGCCGCAAATATCGAGCCTGTCACTGTCAAAGCAGGGGAAATAATATTAATCCCCACCGGTATTGCCATAGCTTTGCCTTTTTCATTTGAAGCTCAAATAAGACCACGCTCGGGACTTGCTGCTAAACACGGTATTACGGTTGCTAATTCTCCGGGTACTATTGATGCTGATTACCGTGGTGAAATAAAAGTTATTTTAATTAATTTAAGTAAGCAAGATTTTATTATTGAACGAGGCATGAGAATTGCTCAAATGGTGATTGCCAAATATGAGCAAATATCATGGGACGAAGCCGATTCTCTGGAGGAAACGGCACGGGGTTCAAGTGGCTTCGGTTCTACCGGTCACTTATAGCCTGTTGCCTGGGACGCTAAACGTCATTGCGATCGACTGCAGGCATTGTTCGTGGCTCGGAATCATTACAAAAACCCCGTCATTGCGAGGAGGTACGTAGTACCGACGTGGCAATCTAGGAAAAAAAACAGCAAAAAATGCTATGAAAATTATTATTTTCTAGATTGCCACGCCGCTTGCAGCGGCTCGCAATGACGTTACAGGTATCCACGCAACAACGCCGCCTCACCATGACAGTTTGGGTATCCATCCAAACAACACCCGTAGCTCCAGCCTTACTGCATGACTCGAAAAAACCCGTCATGTCGTTGTTTTTCTACTATCTCAATTGGTATTTGAACTATAATTATTCATTAGATAATTAAATTCTGCGCCGTAAATGAAAATCATATTGATAATATAAAAAAATATCAGTGTAACTATTATGCTGCCCAAAGACCCGTACATTATATTTAATTGATTATAATATACGATATAAGTAGAAAGTAAGTAGCCGCTTATTACCCATAATATTACCGTTAAAAAAGCACCGGGAAATACATCGACAAAATTTAGTTTTATATTAGGTAATATATAATATAGCGAAGAAGCCACGAGAAATAGAAAAGCTAAAATTAAAGCATATCTTATAAAATTTAAAGTATTTTTATGTTGGTCAATAACTTCTAATATTACCGGAATTTTTGTAAGTATTATCGGGATAAAAACTAAAAGAAACATTGTAAGGGTGATTAATATACTTATTATAAGAAATTGTATAATGCTAAGTAATCTTCTTCTTATATAAGGCGGGGGTGATTTTATTTCATATACACGGTTTAATATTGTTCTAAGGCATTCAACAAATGATGAAGCTGTCCAGACGCTACCTACCACCGCAAGAGTCATGAGGCTTTGAGGAGGAGCACTTAATAATTCTTTTATTCTTTTTTGAATTGATTCGGTGGTTTGTTCAGGCATGCTTTCTAGAAAAATTTGTATAAAATTTTGTCCAAGTTCCGAAGCACCCAAAAAACTTGTAAGAGCTAATAAAAATACTAGAAAAGGAAAAATAGATAAGAGTATCATAAACGACATATAACCGGAATGTTCAACTCCGTCATGTTCTATAGTTCTGAAAAGTGCATGATAAAGGCAGCTAACAATTTTACTCATTAAAGGTTTTTTATTTTAGTATATAACTTGGAAAGCATACAAAGTTTTATAGTAAAGTGCAAAGTGATATTAAAAATATCTATGTTTAAATTATTATATAGGTATAAAAAACACATCCTTATTTTTTTAAAATTATTTTTAATAAGTTTTTAAAATTCTTCTTGCTTAAACCTTATAAATCTATATAATGCCGAAAATCAAAACTTTTTATAAATTGAAATTATTTATACTTTTGGTAGAAAATAATTTTCAACAAATAGCTGATTTGTTAAAAATATAAAGCA
>JAJIYK010000033.1 GCA_020881235.1 Rickettsia endosymbiont of Oxypoda opaca
GAGCTTAAAGATAGATTATTTGAGTATTTAATTTATTATAATGAAATCAGAACTCATCAATCTTTGGCAGCTAAAACTCCTCTTGCTTTCTTACAAAATTGTCAACGAATTACGTAACCTTTACAATACCGTGGCTTGACCACGGTATCCAGAAAAATCCTTAATAAAAAGACTGGATGCCGTGATCAAGTCACGGCATGACACCGTACGCTTTGCAAAAATTCGAGCCATCACAACAACACCCTTAAAACTAATTGAACTATAAAAAAGCCCCTATATTATTATGAGTCCTGATAAAGTTACTAAACTTTTTCGTCAGCAGGCACAATTTATTGCCGGTGCAATGCGTCCAAGTCAGATACCTAATTTTTCCCTCCCTGAAATTGCTTTTGTCGGTAAATCAAATGTCGGTAAATCAAGTTTAATTAATACTTTGTGCAATAACAAAAATCTTGCTAAAGTTTCCAACACTCCTGGACGTACTCAACAAATTAATTTCTTCAATCTAGCGGAAAAGCTTATTATAGTCGACCTTCCGGGCTATGGCTTTGCAAATGTTCCCCTCTCTATTAAAAATCAATGGGAGATATTAATTGCTCACTATCTGCAAAATAGCCTCAATCTTAAATTAGTGAATTTGCTAATCGACTCAAGAAGAGGAATAAAGGAGCATGATAAGAAAGTTGCAGAATTATTACTTTCTTATAATAGGGATTTTCAAATTATTTTTACTAAGTCGGACAAAGTAACTCATCCCGAAAAGCTTTTTACCGAAATACAGAATTTTCTTGCAACTTTAAACTACTCATGTAATGTAATGTATGTAAGCAGCAGGAGTAAAGAAGGTGCAAGAGAACTTAAAGCTAGTTTGGCAAAATGCATCAAATCGTAAAAAAAAGGAAACTGAAAATATTCCTTCTTTAAAAAATATTATCACAATCAAAGACATAATAAGACGTAGTAATGAGATAAAAGATCAGGTTATAGTAGTAAAATTATCAGCAACAATTATTAATAATAATGAATTATTAACGGCTTTTGCTGAATCTATTCAACTACTTGAGATGTGCGGTGCTAAAATATCTATAGTACATGATCATATCGATTTAGAAAATTCACCGTTAAAAACGCTAGCCGAAGACAATCTTAATGATAGAATCGGCGCAATAGCTCATAATAATCCTATTATTATGGAAATGATCTTATCCGGTTACGTTAATAAACTTATTGTGTCAAAGCTTTGTAGCGTGGGGTGCTATGCTATCGGTATTTCCGGTAAGGATACTAACTTACTTCAAGCAAAGAAATCTAAATTATCGCATAGAAGAACCACAAATCAGGATGTTATAGATATTGGTTTTATAAGTGAGCCTATAATGATTAATCCTGAAATTTTATTAAATTTTGAAGATAATAATATTATACCGGTTATATCGCCTATCGCCAATGATGAACAAGAAAACACACATTTATTAAATGCCGACCTTACAACCGCAGTAATTTCTGCTGCTTTGGGTGCAGATCATTTAATATTGCCGTATGAGTCATCAAAATCTCTTGCACCTGATATAAAAGCACAGGATGTTAATGTATTTAAAGCAATGTTAAACGATAATAATAATTTTATAAAAGCGGAATTAATCGAAATTGCAGTTAATGCAATTGAAAATAATATCGGCTGTGTGCATTTTGTAAGTGATACCGCTCCAAATTCAGTGCTACTTACTATGTTTACAAAATATAAATAATAGTTTTAAATAAGAAAGGTAATTTATGGCTGGCAATTTATCATCTGATCCTTTATTTGTAGGCTTAACTAGACCGGCGATGATATTCGGGGTAAGCATAAAATTTGCCGCCTTAAATATGATAACGTCTATGACATTATTTATTTGGAATAACGGCATTGCTGTTTTATTTGTTGCCGGAGCCTTGCATTTAATCGGTTATATTATATGTTTTAAAGAACCAAGATTTATAGAATTATATTTAAATAAGCTGTCAAGAACTAGCCAATGTCCTAATAAATTTTATTATGGAGCAAACTCATATAGTACTTGAGTATTAGCATTGTTTCGTGGATTACCGGAATCGTCATGGCGAGGTGCCCCTTGGTACCGTGGCATGGCTCTAAAAAAGTGCCGTATGTCATTCCCGCGAGGCGTTGTTGCATGGCTCGAATTTTTGCAAAGCGTACGGTGTCATTCTAGTTCCTTGATCACGGCATCCAGTCTTTTTATTAAGATTTTTTCTGGATACCGTGGTCAAGCCACGGTATGACATTGGAATCATTTCTTGATCCACGCAACAATGCCAGGCGGGAATGACATAGAAGGCAGCGGGAATGACACCGAGGAGTTTGAATAATTCACGCCTCACTGATAATAGTACAGTCAAAAAATATTCAGGTTAAGTAATGAAGTTATTTAAAACCAAAGCTGCCAAAGAATCAAAGGCTCGACAAGAAAGGTCAGCTTCTCATTTTATCCCCTATAAATGCCACTGGGATAGTAATACTATCCTTACTAAGAATAATGAACTGTTACAAGTCGTAAAAATAAACGGTTTTTCCTTTGAAACGGCTGACGATGAAGACCTGGATATTAAAAAAAATATTCGAAATGCTTTATTAAAAAATATGTCATCCGGTAATATCATAATGTATTTTCATACTATCAGAAGGCGTAAGGCCGTGATATTTGATGATACTGAATTTACCTACGACCCGACAGTAAAAGTACCGAATGATTTTATAACTTATTTAGGTGCAGAATGGCGGAAAAAACACGCCGGTGCTAGGTCATTTTTTAATGAACTCTATATTAGCGTTTTATACAGACCCGATACCGGAGGTGCTGCTATTGTTGAGTATTTTATTAAGAAACTACGACAAAAATCTAATAAAACCGCCTGGGAAAATGATATGAAAGAGATGAAAGAAAATCTCCAAGAAATGTCTACCAGAATAGTTAATACTTTTAGAAGCTACGGAGCAACATTGCTCGGCACACGTGAAACCGATAAAGGTTCTTATTGTGAAATTTTAGAATTTCTTTCTTCTCTTATAAATTGCGGTGATTCTCCCGGTCCCGTCGCTTTACCGAGAGGCCCTATCGATCAATATATTCCCACTCATAGATTATTTTTTGGCTCTAGAATTATTGAATCAAGAAGCCCTGTCGGCAAAAAATATGCCGGTATACTAAGCGTTCTTGAATACGGCCCTTCCACATCAGCAGGAATTTTTGACGGCTTTTTGCAAATGCCTTTTGAGTTTGTCATGACTCAAAGTTTTGTTTTTGCCAACAGAACGGTAGCAATAGGCAAAATGCAACTACAGCAAAATCGAATGATTCAATCCGGTGATAAAGCAGTGTCGCAAGTTGCCGAAATCTCGCAAGCACTTGATATGGCGACCAGCGGCGATATCGGATTTGGTGAACATCATTTGTCGCTTCTATGTTCCGCAAATAATCCTAAAGCTTTGGAAGACATATTATCAATGGCTTCAGTCGAACTTTCTAATTCCGGTATTCAGCCGGTTAGGGAAAAAATTAATATGGAACCTAGTTATTGGGGACAATTGCCGGGAAATATAGATTATATAGTTCGTAAGTCTACTATCAATACTTTAAATATGTCTAGTTTTGCTTCCCAACATAATTACCCTTTAGGTAAAATTAAAGATAACCATTGGGGAGAATACGTAACGGTGCTTGATACTACTTCGGGTACGCCTTTTTATTTTAATTTCCATGTAAGAGATGTCGGACATACTTTAATTATCGGACCTACAGGTGCCGGTAAAACGGTCTTAATGAATTTTCTATGTGCCGAAGCACAAAAATTTAAACCTCGAATGTTCTTTTTTGATAAAGATCGAGGTGCCGAGATATTTATTCGTGCACTAAACGGCGTTTATACTACGATCGATCCGGGGATAAAATGTAACTTTAACCCTTTACAATTAGACGATACTAGCGAAAATAGGACATTTATTTTAGAATGGCTAAGAGTTCTAGTAACTTCTAGCGGAGAAAGCTTAACGGCCCAAGATAATAAAGTGTTATCTCAACTAGTAAGCGGTAGCTTTCGGCTTGAGAAAAAAGATAGAAGGCTTAGTAACGTCGTAGCGTTTTTAGGAATTGATACCCCCGATAGTTTAGCAAGTCGAATTGCTATGTGGGTCGGTAAAGGCTCTCATGCAAAAATATTTGATAATGAAGAAGATAGTATTGACTTGCAAAAAGCTAGAGTATTCGGTTTTGATATGACCGAATTACTAAAAGACCCGATTAGCTTATCGCCTGTATTATTATATGTCTTCCACCGAATTAATATTTCTTTAGACGGGCAAAGGACAATGCTTGTACTCGATGAAGCTTGGGCTTTAATTGATAACCCGGTATTTGCTCCTAAAATTAAAGACTGGCTAAAAGTTTTACGTAAATTAAATACTTTTGTAATTTTTGCTACCCAAAGCGTTGAAGATGCGGCAAAAAGTAGGATTAGCGACACATTGATACAACAAACGGCTACACAGATTTTTCTGCCTAACCTTAAAGCAACCGATATTTATCGCACGGCTTTTATGCTTAGTCAGCGTGAATATACTTTAATTAAAACTACCGATCCGACAACACGTTATTTTTTAATAAAACAAGGAGTAGACGCCGTAGTCGCTAAAGTTAGTTTAGACGGTATGACTAATATAATTAATGTCTTATCAGGCAGAGTGGAAACTGTATTACTACTTGATCAAGTTAGGGAAAAGCACGGTGACGATCCTGAAAAATGGTTACCTATATTTTACACAGAAGCAAAATTACTATAACTTATTTATGCATAGATGTTTTATTAATTTGAAAAATCGTTATTATCAGAAGACCTTGTTACGTGGATTATTTTCGATGTCATTCCCGCAAGGTATTGGCGTTGTTGAGTGGCTAGAATTTTTGATGTCATTCCCGCGAAAGCGGGAATCCAGTTTTTTTATTAAGATTTTTCTGGATACCGTGGTCAAGCCACGGTATGACATTGCGTCATTTTTTCTACTCACATTTCTCATTGCACTAATACTGCTTACTGTAGAGGCACGCATTACGTCATGAAATTTTTTCCCCATACTATAATCAAAATTTTGATATTAAGCTGCACGTTAAATTTCAGTATTGTAATTAACGTACACGCCAAGGATACAATAGAGGCAAAGGATACACTAGATACTATAACCGGTATTCTAACCAATTTGACTTGTGAAACTCAAGGAGTGGGGAATTTATTACGCTCTGAATTTTCTCATACTTGTATACCTGCACCGTTTTTTACTTTTGCGGTAATGAACCTTGTATCCCCTGTGTTTTACATGAATACGTTTTTACGCCTAAAAATAAATGATCATGAACTATTTGATAAAGAGTTTCCGGGTGGACAATGTACACGAAACAATAGAGCCGATCCTGACAATCTCGAATTAACCTTCGCTTTATGTAGCAATGCTAAATTAGCTTTAGTAAGAACAAAGGCAGTCGCAGAGTCTGCTGTTGCTATAGCTAAAGCCGTACTTACCGGCGATGACCCGTGGGAAGATATTAAAGATTCATGGAAAAATAACGAAGCAGATTATCACAATATATATACGGCTAAGCCTGGCGACAGCGGCACAATGTTTGATTTAGGCTTTCCTGCTATACCGTGGAAAGTTATTCAAGACAATGACCGTATATGTATGTCAACCCCTGGTTTTAGCAAGACCGGCTATATACCGGTAGGGTGTAAATATATCAGAGAACCTTTCCCGAAATCTATATATTCAAACTTTATGGATATAAGCGGTGATTCTTCAGCTCTTTCTGAGTCTACCGACCCTACCGATCCGTTAGCATTAGTCGAATGTAGTTCGGCAGCAGACGGAGGATGTTATCAAAGAGCATATAATAACTCAAAAACTGCCGTCGTGATAACCGCTCCTTTAATAGAATGCATTAAAGAGATGACGGCAAGGCTACTGATTAGCAGAGACGTATGTAGTTTTGACGATATTAATCAGGTAATTACCGATCCGTCGAAAAGGAATAGCAGTGCTTTATTTCAGTTTCAAGTAAATATGCATAAAATAGTTACGGCTCTATTAACTCTCTATGTCATTTTCTTCGGTTTTAAAATAATTCTTGCAGGAGAAGTACCGCCAAAAGCAGAATTCATAAATTTTATATTAAAAATGTTATTTGTAACTTATTTTTCAATAGGTATCAATATAACACCCGGCAACACATCTAACTATGATCGGTTAGACGGAATGATTCAATTTGTTTTTCCTTTTTTGCTTAACGGCATAAGCGGTCTTGCGAGTTGGGTAATGAATGCGTCTCCGTCTGATTTATGTAAATTTAACGGCTCTGACATTCAATATGATAGTAAAATTGCTTATATAGCTTTATGGGATGCGTTAGATTGCCGAGTAGCTCACTATCTAGGTCTTGATATGCTATCTACTTTATATGTAGAAAATGCTTATAAAGTCCATGATTTTAAGAATTTTGATTTTTTTAGCTTTAGTGCACCGCCTTATATTTATTTATTAATTCCGGCTATAATTTCAGGGAATATGATGCTTGTCTCAATTGCCCTTTCTTATCCGCTATTAGTAATTTCGGTTGCTGCATTTATGGTTAACGCTACCGTTATGTGTATGATATCGATAGTAATACTCGGCATTTTAGCTCCTCTTTTCGTACCGATGCTTTTATTTCAATATACTCGAGGTTATTTTGACCAGTGGGTCAAACTCTTAATATCGTTTTTACTACAGCCTATGGTTGTAACAACCTTTATGATTACTATGTTTTCGGTTTACGATTTCGGTTTTTACGGCAAGTGTAAATATACCAATAAGTTAATACATAATAGTATAGAAAATGTATATCAAAGCGGAGGAAAAACAAGCCGAGACGTATTAATATTTTATATCGATAATGATTGGAATAAATATACCAAAGAGGAAGCGGATAGCTGTAAAAGTAGTTTGGGTTATATGCTAAATAACCCTCTTTCCACAATGTTTGATTTCGCTAAAGATAGTTTAGATGAAATAATCACGGAAAAACCGGGTGCTACCGAGACAGATAAATATTTAGCTAAATTTCAATTTTTATCCGGTATTATTTTAGGACCCGGGATGTTTTTTATATCACCGAAAGTACTTTTTGAAAAAATCAAAGATATTCTTTTAGCACTAATTACTGCCTGTTTTACTTTGTATTTAATGTATAATTTTAGTAGCCAATTAGCTGAATTTGCTGCTGATATGACGGAAGGAGTTGCCCTTAGCAATGTTGCTATAAAACCGCAAGCAATTTTTAAAGCCGCTATGGCAGGTCTAGCAATGGCGGGTCAAGCAACTAAAGCCTTAGACAACGTAGCAAAAGGCGGCGGTAAGCCGGGAGACCTCAAGAGCAGCAGTGGTGGAAAATCAAGAGACAACCTAGCAACAAGCGGCGGTGCTAGTAGGGACTTAAATAGCAGCGGCGGCGGAAAAGCTAGTAGCGGCTCAATTAGTAGTAGCGGAGGAACTGCACCAACGCCTGTAAGTACTTCCGGTAATAGAGTCTCTACTTCTAACGGTGGGAGAGTGCCCTCTCCTACTCAAGAAAAACCTGAAACTATAAGTAGTGACAGTCTTACTAATATGAGAGCTTCTATTGCAACGCCTTCTAGCTTAAAGTCACCTGATATTGCATCTTCACCGACTAGTTTAGATAGTAGTAAAGAAGAGAAAAAAGACCCTATAAAAGATGATACCGACAAACTACCCGGCTCTTCAAAACAAGAAAAGCGAATAAAGAACATCAACGAAGCCGATACATTTGAAGATTTATCAGGACAACTTAATATCGAACGTAAAACAGCAAGTATAAAAGAAGATAAACAAGATAATGTTTCTACTAAGAAAAAGGCATACGGCTTAGCCGACGATAAAGACTTAAATGAACAAGAAAGCCATGAAAAGAAACAAGGAGAAACAGGATTTATAAAACAAGAAAAACGCAACGCTGAAATTCGTGAACGCAAAGCAGCCTCGGAGAAAGAAAGAGAAGAGCTATTACGCAGTGGCGGAGGACGAGCCGGACCAAATAGCAAAAAAATGGATAGAGGTACTGATGAAAATTAGTAAATCCATACAAATTTTTATATATATTTATCTGATATTTGGAACGTTAAATATTTACGCTGCCGGTAATTACGGTGACTCCTGTACTTCTTTGCCTTTTACACCGGATCAATATTTAAATGACACTGCATACGGTCAAGTAAGACGGAACATTAACGGAAAAGGATGGCAAAATGATGGAAATACTTATTGTGACCCAAACGATAAACGTATATTAATCGCTATAAATGCTAATCCCGACCTTTCTGTAGGACATAGTACACGAATTGTAATAGCGGAAAATAACTCTGTCGTTCTTGGTGCAATAACGCCGAATAATCCAAATTTAGGCGGTAATGTTTTCATGAAAGACATTGTTTTAACTGCAAAAAGACATCAAAATTTACTTTGCTTGTTTATGCCTACTCCACAAGGACCATTACCGCTGGTTTGTAAAAATGTTTCTTACACTCCTCCCCCTCCTTCGCCAATTCCTGATTGTAGCAATGTCGGAAAAAGCTGTTACATGCAAGAAAATCGTAGTCAATCGTTACTTAATTTTTCCGGTCTTGCCGTTGATTGTTTAAAAGAAACGCTTGATAAAGTATTTTTTAGAGAAACTAGCTGCACCCCTCAAGATCAAAGTATTAGTATAACCAATCTTACGTCATTTCCTATATTTCAAGGATATTTAAAAAGCACTATCGGTGCTGCATTAATTCTTTATACGATGTTTTTCGGCTTTAATATGATATTAAATAAGGATTATGCAAATATTGATAAGATTGCAATTTTCGTTATAAAATTTTTATTTGTTACTTATTTTGCTATCGGTCTTGGAGCGATAACTTTGCAATCGGGCAAACCGTCTCAAGAAAATGGCATGCTCAAATACGGTTTACCGTTATTAACAGGAATTGCACCGGAATTTGCTCAAATAGTATTTAACGCCGGCGGCTCTCGAGGTTTATGTGAATTTGACACGACAAAATACCCTGCCGGATATCAATTTTATGCCCTATGGGATGCTATTGATTGCCGAATAGGTTATTATCTGGGTATGGATTTACTTTATAATATCGATAGCGGCGGAATTTTAAGCCGGTTCTCCAGTACTACTAACGGTAAAGGTAATAATAGCCCCATACCGGATTTAGGCACGCCGGACTCAAATAGTCCCGATGATTTAAGCAAAACAGGATCACTTAAATTTTTTACGGTCATGTTTGGATTTTTTATGGCGGGAAATATTATAATATTAGCATCAGGATTATTATTTTCTATAATATTTTTATCGATAGTCTTATATTTTATAACACATTATTTAGTATGCCTAATTACCATATATGTTATGACATATATCTCCCCTATATTTATTCCGATGATGTTATTTACTAGAACAAAAGCTTATTTTGATTCATGGCTAAAAATTTGTTTATCTTGTGCACTGCAACCGGCGATAATAGCCGGTTTTATAGCATTGTTGCTTACTATGTACGATTCGGCAATATATAAAAATTGTGAATTTTTAAGGCATGATTACACAAATAATAATATTAAATTTAGTACTTTTGAACTGCGGCTACCGGATAGCGATAAAACTCAATGCCAAAATAGCTTAGGCTACAAATTATTACAATATTATGCAGGACAAGGATGGGAAAAACATTTATTAATACTTTTCCCTATAAAATCAATTGTTAAAGACATAGTTTCTATCCTTGCCGAACTTCTGTGTGTGTTAGTTTTTTCAATTATTTTTTACTATTTTTCCAAATCTATCGGACAATTTGCCTCGGATTTGACTAGCGGACCTAATATGGATTCAGTAACGGCAAGCCCGACTAAAATTGTCGATTTAGTAAAGCAAGGAGCAGCTTTTGTTAAAGATGCGGCACAAACGGCACAAGGTAAACCGCCTGCAATGGAAGCCCCGGGAGGCGGAGGAAAACGCAGCGGCGGACCGCAGGCAGGAGATTCGAAAAGTACAAGCGGCGGCGGTGCTAGTGATCTTCTAGCCAAAGGAGGTAAGTAAAGTAATATGCAAGGTAATTTATTAAAAGTTTTAGGTGGGGTTGCAATAATAGCAACGTTAGTGTGTTTTATTCTTGCAGCACTTGCTATGATAGGAGCCGTTAACATGGGCAACGGCTGCTTCATGAGGTATAACGATAGCGGTAAAGGCGGAACGGATGCTATTACCGATACGGTTACACTTAACGCTAACTATGCTAATATTTCTACTATGCTGCCCGACGGCACGATGAAGCTTACCCCCGATCCTGCTCATTATGGAGAATGGTTAAATACTAATATTTCGGTTCAGAATCAGCAAGTACTTAAATTACAGATAGAGGGACAACTTAGCTTATGCCTTGCTTATATACCGAAAGATAATTTACAGTTTACCGAACAAACAAGACCGGGTAAATCTAATTTAGATGATAAGGGTAATCAAATACCTATTCCTCGCGTTACGGACGTTAATACCCCGCCGGTATCTTTAATAATTGATGCCAAAAACGCTGAATGGCGTAACATCACCGAATTATATAATAATGACCGAATTGTAGTTTCTATTTCACCGAACTATAACGGCGGCGTACCAGATGCCTTTAAAAATACCGTTGTTACGGCAGATTGTACTCAAGGCAAAACCTCCTATAGCCCTATATGCGGTAGATATTCTGTTTATTCAGGACAATATGTTAATGCTTGTGAGTTAAAGCAAAATTATTGGAAATGTGGTTATCATATGACAGGATGCGAATGCTGGCTCGGTATTTGCTGGGGAGTGTGCAATAGCGGAATTTGGAATAACCCTGAATGCTGTCCTCATCCAGTATGCGAAAACTGCTCAGCTTGGATAAATAATACGAAACCTGCACCAGAAAATTATCTAGATGACCAGAGCTTTACATTTCCGTGGTCTGATGATACAGGTAAATTATTTACCGACTATTCAGCTCTTCAATGTTCAAATAATGCTAATATTCCGCCGAACGGACAATGTCCTGATACCGTTACCAATCGTGACACGAAAGATAAAGATTATATAATGGGTGACTTTCAAAATAAAAGATATTTTTGGTATACGGCTGACGGTAACGGCGGTAAGGGTCCGACAGGACTAATATGGCAAATGAATGCTTCCGGCAGTGTCGATAAAAATATCGGCACTACCCAATTTGCTAATTTTGTAGCTGCTTCAGAGCAACCGGCCGAATACGGTGATATTTACAAAGTTATCTATAATATACCTTTTAATACTAACGTCTACAAAAGTTACTTACAATACCGCCTTTGGAGCCCTCCAACGCAAGATGCTAGCAAAAATACGGGAGGATATGTTTTAAATATTAAACAAACCAAATGTTATAGAGAAAACGGTAATAGTTTCACCGATATTTTTACCGATCGCGGTAAAGTACAATATATAACGGTAGCTTCTGCCGAAAATCCAAATTCTAGCGGCAAATCTTATTCACCCTCCGGAATTGACGTCGATAGTGACGGTAAAGCAACAGCTACCGTGAGCGGCGACGGTTATTTATGGATGAGAATTTTAAATGATCAACAAGATTATCAAAACAGCGAAGGCAGCTATCAAGTAAAGTTTTCTACTTCTCAGCAAGTAGGAAGCTTTACTATTAAAGTCATGACGCCCCTGCTCACATTATTTAAAACTAAAGTCCAAAGTGCTGCTGAAAGTATTTTTCAGAATATGATTTGCTATAATAGAAGTGATAACTCTTCTTGTACTAATTTTTTCAATTATATTAAAGCAATGCTAATCCTATATGTTATGGTTTACGGAGCGATGTATTTACTTGGATTTGTTAAAATAAATCAACAAGAATTAGTAATTAGGATAATAAAGATCGGTATTGTTAGCGGGCTGATGAACGGCAATACTTTTGAATTTTTTAATCATTACCTATTTAATGCGATCACCGGTTTTTCCGATGAAATCATTTCTAATATGAGCGGATATAGTTTATTTACTTCTACTAATACAATTTCTAATCCGTTTATGTTTTTAGATGCGGTAATGAGTAAAATATTCTTTAGTCAAACATTTATTGCTCAATTACTAGCACTACTTTCTTTAGGGCTTAGTGGAATAATTTACTTTATCATTGTTTTTGTTGCTATAGTAATTGTAATTATTACGGCTCTTCGAGCGGTAGCCGTTTACATTATGGCATTTATGGCAACTTGTATATTAATAGGTGTAGGTCCTTTATTTCTTACTTTTATGTTATTTGATTTTACCAGATATTTATTTGATAACTGGGTAAGGTTTACATTTAGATATATGCTTGAACCGGTAATTCTGATGGCAGGCATTATCGTACTTACTCAATTATTCACAATTTATTTAGATTTTGTTTTAGGATATAGTGTTTGCTGGAAATGCTCACTAGCTATAAAAATTCCGTTTATAAAGACAATTCTTCCTGTTGCTTTACTTAACGTACCGATTTTTTGCATTAATTGGTTTGCTCCGTGGGGCATGGATTACAATTCGGGTATGATGGGCGTTAATATGCAACATATCATCGCTTTAGTAATTATTGCATACGGTATGTACGGTTATGTGGAATTTTCCGGCGAGATGGTAGCAAAGCTAACGAGTGCTGCCGGACCTTCCGCAACAAAAATGGGCGGAGCAATGTCGGATGCAGCCGAAACCGGAGCATTAAAACAAGTAGGGATGGATAAAGAATCGAGAGCTAAAATTGGTCAAGCGGTTAAACAAAGGTTAAAAACTCGCAATAGCACCTTGGACAAGGCTCAAAAAAATAGTAAAGCTGAACCAGAAAATAAAAAGCCGGAAAATAGCGGTGAAGAAAAGAAGGATAAGTAGTAATGTCAATCCGCGTCATACCGTGGCTTGACCCTGTGTTGTACGAACGTTGAAAAAAGCCTGTGTCATGCCGTGACTTGATCACGGCATCCAGAAAAATAAAGCCATATTAGACTTATTTTAGAGTCTTTTTATGATATTATAAGCTGGATTCCGTGGTCGTAGCCACGGAATGACAGA
>JAJIYK010000034.1 GCA_020881235.1 Rickettsia endosymbiont of Oxypoda opaca
ACTTATTCCATGTACTTTATAAAATTCTCCGACAAATCTATATCTTGTATGCTCCCCTGACTTTATTAGCTCATACTCTTACTCCGGTGACTTTAGTTATTACATTATAACTTTTTGTCAACGAATTACGTAACCTTTACACGGTATGACACTTCTTTGATCTATGCACCAATATCTCACAATTAATCCGCATCATTGATTTTGCTACAAGTTGATACCAACAATTTTCCGGTATTTTAGCTTTATTGCTATAACCGCAGATAATTAAATGATCTTCTGCTCTGGTCATAGCAACGTAAAGTAGCCTAATATATTCTTGAATATCTTTTTGTTGCTCTTGTTCTTTTAAATCCTTAAAAAAATCAGGGCTATTGCTAGTTTGCGTAGAAAAAAATACTTCTCCCTCTTCCGTCCAAATAAATTTATTCTTGTTAATGGGCATTATAGTATTATCGCATAATATAACAATCGGGGATTGTAAGCCTTTAGAGCCGTGAACGGTCATTATTCTTATTTTATCCGAATGCTCAATATCTCGTTTAATTTTAATGTCGTTATTTTCAAACCAAGCTATAAAACCTTGTAAAGAATTATCAATTTTATGAGCATAATCAGCACTTAAAGAAAGCAATTCATTTATAGCGTCATCACTATCCGCTCCGTTAACGGTATTTAAAATTTCTCTTAAATTTAAATTATTAATTACTGAAATAAAAAAATTTCCGGCATTTGAAGTTTGATAAATTTCTATCAAACAACTTAACTTCTCATATATATTTTTGTAGAGTAAAATATTATCAAACAAAGTTACCCATAATGAGCAACCTTTACGACTCAAGGCAAGAGTATATAACTGCTCTTCAGTCATGCCGATTATCGGCGATTTAAGTAAGCTTGCTAAATTTAAATCATCGTCAGGCAGTAAAACAAATTTTGCTATTGAAGTTAAATCCATTACCGATAAATTTTCTTTTAGCGTTACCCTGTCGCTGCCTTCTACCTTAAGCCCTGATTGTTTAAGGTGATTTATCAACCCGTTACTAAATTCGTCTCTTTTTCTAACCAAAATCATAAAATCCCTTGCCGTTATTTCTTGACCGGTAGAGGGTAAAATTCTTTTGCTTTTTATTTGGTCTTTTATAAAATTAGTGATTTTTTCAATTAGTAGCTCGGCGGAAGATAGTGATTTATTATACTCTTCCGGTAAAGACCAAAATAATTCTTCCTTTTTATCTGCAACAACTAACGGCCATAATTCAACGCTGCCGTTGTGGGATTTGTTAACTTTGCGAAATGATGAAATTAACGGATTATCAGCAATAAATAACGAAGGGTTATCAATTTTTATTTGTTTGAGAACTTTGTGAACAATCTGTAAAATTTCCTCGGTTGATCTATATGACTGTTCAAGCGTAATATTTTTAAATTTTTTATTAGCTTTAGCCAGGTTATCTTTTAAAACATTATTAATATTATTGAAAATAGTAAGATTAGCTCCCTGAAAGCTAAAAATTGATTGTTTTTCGTCTCCGACTACAAAAATACTGCTATTAGACTTAGTGGAAGTATTAAATTCAGTAATGATTGCACTGATAATTGCCCATTGATCGGGTGCCGTATCTTGTGCTTCATCGATAAGTATATGATGTATTTCGCCTTCTAGCTTATGCAACACCCACTCTATATTATCATTAGACAACAATAATTTCGTATAATAAATAAGGTCATCATAATCGAGAAAATTATTATCTAGCTTATATTGCTCATATTTTTTAAGGAAAATTTGTGCGAGGTTGATAAGTAAAGTTGAATAATAAGTTATTTCTTCTGCTTTGCTTAATTGGTCTAATCTATAAATTTCTGTACTAATATTTTCAAGCTCTACTAACAATTTCGGATATTGTTTTTGTAATTCTTTAGAAAAAATACTTTTTCGTTTGCTACCGTCTTTAGTAAAAAACAACTCTTTCGGATTAGTGCTTAATGAATATTTTGCTAGTAATGATTTTATATTATCGTATATATGCGATAATTGCTTAGCAGCCGATAACTCGTTATTTACTTCACGTGACTCTAATGTAAATAGTTTTTTAAATTTGATTTTTTGCGTTATTATTTCATCAAAAATATCTTGTATGGTTGTTTCATGAAAATTGCTAAGCAAAAAATTAATAAGCGAGTGGTGTGTAGGATTTAAATAAATCTCACTTTTTATTTTCAGAAAAATACCTTGCAGTAGAGAATCATCAAGAATTTGGAACTCAGGCGTTACACCGGCTTCAAGCGGAAAAGATTTAAGGATTTTTTGACAAAAGGCATGAATGGTATAGATATTTAGCGGGGCATCGGTATTTAATAATCTAGGATATAAAGTTTGAGCATTAGCTATTTCGCTAGCTAAAGGCTTTTCGCCCGTTATTAAAAAAAGCTCCTCCTCTAATTTACTTACATCTGCAAGGGCAAAATTTCTAAGTTTATTACTAATCCTTGTTTGCATCTCTAAAGCAGCGGCATTAGTAAAAGTAAGGCAGAGAATATTTTTAAATTCTGCACCTTTGATTAATAACCGCAAAACACGGTCGGTTAGGATTTTTGTTTTACCAGTACCGGCGGATGCCGCCACCCAAACGGAATATTCAGGGTCTGATGCTTGTCTTTGTAAATCACTCACGTGTTAACATTTCTCTTTGTGCCACCATTTTTTCCTTTCTTGCGGTAACTTCGAATTTAAGGCTTCTGTTATTTCCGTCGTTTCTGCAAGATATTTTTTGGATTTTTTCATAGCGGCAAAGCTTTTTATAATACCGGCTTGTTCAGTTTGAAATTGAAAATTACTTAGCTCATGTATAACAGCTTGACGAATAAATTCTGTTCGAGATAATCCAAGCTTTTTAGCAGCTTCACTACTAGCTATTGCTATATTGTCCGGCAAAGTAATAGATAAACTTGTCATATTTATATTCTAATATCAAATTACATATGAAATATAATACTAAATTTTTATAAAAAAGGCAATGATAACGTTTTAATGTTATTAAACCTTCTTACTTAAATTAATGGAAATATGGCAAATTAGCTTAACTATTTTGCTAAGTATCGGTGCGAGGAAAGCTTTTTCGCTATCATTTATTATAGCGGTGTTTTTGTGGGCAATTTCATCAGCTTGAAATTGTGTTATATTATTTAGTAATTCCGTATCTTTATCCTTTAAATAATTTATCTGTTTTTGATAGTGCTCTTCTATTACTTCTTCAACCGCTTGAGTTATCAGCATTGCGGTTTTAGAGCCTAATATAGCCGATCCTACTCCTAGCAAATAGCCGAATTGATGCCAGAAAAATATTAAAATTGTCGGTCTGATTTGTCTTTTTAGTAATTCATCGGTAAAATAATTTAAGTGTATTTCTTCTTGCTCAAGCATTTCTGTTATCAATGCATAATCTGTTGAGGATTTCGTATATTTTAATTGTCCTTGGTAAATTCTTTTTGCACCGTATTCGCCGGCATGATTAACTCTAATAATTTCTTGTAGTTTATTATGAGGTTCAGAAAAATCAGGTCTCGGCATATTATTAAATTTTCCTATTTTTGATGTCATTATTGCACAGCAATGGCGTTGTTGCGTGGATCGAATTTTTGCCAAGCGTTCGGTGTCATGCCGTGGCTTGACCACGGCATCCAGTCTTTTTATTAGGGTTTTTTCTGGATACCGTGGTCAAGCCACGGTATGACAGAATTTTTACCTATTTATTAAACGTTCGTACAGTACTAGAAGACGGCACTAAACTAATAGCTAGTTCTTTTAAAGACTTCTCTTCTACATAATTCGGTGCATTCATTAGCAAATCTTCGGCTTGTTGATTAAGCGGAAAGGCGATTATTTCCCTAATATTAGCTGCATCGGCTAGCAACATAACGATCCGATCGATGCCCGGTGCTATTCCGCCGTGCGGCGGTGCACCGAATTTAAACGCTCTAATCATACCGCCGAATCTTTTATCTACTTCCTCTTCACTATAGCCGGCAATAGCAAAAGCTTTATACATTATATCCGGTTTGTGATTCCTAATTGCACCGCTAGAAAGTTCTATGCCGTTACAAACAATATCATACTGATAGGCGGTAATTGCCAACAATTCTTGGGTAGTTTTAGCATTTTCTAAGGCTTCTAAACCACCTTGCGGCATAGAAAACGGATTATGACTAAAATCCACTTTACCGGTTTCTTCATTTAATTCATAAAATGGGAAATCGGTAATCCAGCAGAATTCAAAACAATCTTTTTTCAGTAAATCTAATTCCTCGGCAAGTTTTATCCTAACTTTTCCGGCTAATTTTGCTGCTTTATCTTTTTTATCGCTTGAGAAAAATACCGCATCACCATTCTCAATATTAGCAGTAGCTTTTAGAGTTTCTAGTTGCTCCTTCGTTAAAAATTTTGCTACCGGTCCTTTGGCTTCACCGCTATCGCTAAATTGAATATAGCCAAGACCGCCCGCACCTTCAGATATAGCAAAATCGATCATTTTGTCGAAAAAGCTACGAGGCAAACTTGCAGCTTTGGGTGCAGGTATAGCTCTGACTATCGAACCTTTTTTAATATTTTCTCTAAAAATAGTAAAATTAGAATCTTTAAATATTTCGGTTACGTCGGCAATAATAATAGGATTACGCAAATCAGGTTTATCCGAGCCGTATTTTAACATCGCTTCATGGTAAGGAATACGGATAAAAGGCAATGAGGATATTTTCTTATCGGAAAATTTAGTAAATAATTCATGCATAACAGGCTCGACTGTGTTAAACACGTCTTCCTGCGTGACGAATGACATTTCAATATCTAACTGATAAAATTCGCCCGGCGATCTATCGGCCCTTGCGTCTTCATCACGAAAACACGGTGCAATTTGAAAGTAACGGTCAAACCCCGAAACCATTAATAATTGTTTAAATTGCTGAGGTGCTTGAGGTAGTGCATAGAATTTACCGGGATGTAACCTACTCGGTACTAAAAAATCCCTAGCTCCTTCGGGCGAGCTTGCCGTTAAAACCGGGGTTTGAAATTCCGTAAATCCTCTTTGCGTCATTAAATAACGTATATGCGAAATAATTTGCGATCTAAGAATAATATTATTATGTAGCTTTTCTCGTCTTAAATCAAGAAACCGATATTTAAGCCTAGTTTCTTCCGGTGCTTCTTTATCAATATTAATCACAAAAGGTAAAGTTTCGGCAGCGGATTCAATAATAAATTCTTTAACTAATATCTCAATTTGTCCGGTCGTAAGCGTATCGTTGATAGTATCCTCGGACCTTGCTACGACTTTACCGGTAATAGTAATTACCGACTCATAACGCAAACGACTTGCCTCATCCATTAGCTCCGGGTTTTGATCGGTAAATACTAATTGCGTTACGCCGAAATGATCTCGTAAATCTATAAAAACTAAATTACCGTGGTCTCTTCTTCGATGTATCCAGCCGGATAATTTAACTTCCTCTCCGACATGAGTAATTTGTAATTCATTACAATTATGAGTTCTATATTTATGCATTTTTTGTTTTGGTTTTATTTGATGATGAGCTAATTTATGTCATTCCTGCACAGGGGCGTTGTTGCGTGGCTCGATTTTACCGTATTATGGTTATTACAAGTATGGTGTCATACCGTGGCTTGACCACGGTATCCAGAAAAAACCTTAATAAAAAGACTGGATGCCGTGATCAAGTCACGGCATGACACCGAACGCTTTGCAAAAATTCGATCCATGCAACAACACTCAACGCCATAACATGTCTTGAGCAATAATATATTCTAGATATATACAAAACCCCACAATTCCGCAATTAAAATCATTTTAGAAAACAGGTTTTATACCCAAGAAACTTAAAAAATTTCGTAATTCCTGACGCCCTAAAACATGCGACGTACTAAATACTTTATCATAGTTAGCATTCTTTAAATCAAGTAAAGTTAAACCTTGCAAAAATAATTCCCTAAATATTACCCGTTCGCTAAAACCGTCAGCTAATTTAAAGCTAATTCTTTTAGCAAGCTTATTTAAAACGTTACCGACTCGGCGTTTATTTACTGCATCAAGGTTGCTTAAACGATTACGCAAAATAATCCATTCAATACTACCGCCGTCACGACCAGCACGCTGCATTTTCTGCTCCCAAATCATTTGACTATAAATTGACGGGCTGATAATGTTGTCTTTATCGTCAATTTTAGCTATTACGTCTAAATCAAGGAAGCTATCGTTAATCGGCGTAATGATTGTATCGGCATAAGAATGAGCAAGCCTTGATAAAAATGTATGACTCCCGGGCGTATCGATTACTATATAATCAGCACTACTTGCTTCAACTAGAGCTTTTTCAAATAATATTTTCTGCTCTTCTTCCTCGTCGCCTTTATTTTCTTTAAGAGTTTCAGACAAATGAAAATGCCAAGGACTTACCACTTGTTTATCAGGATTTTGCTTATTATATAACTCCCTATTTTTCAAATAATTTGTTAAAGAGGCCTGGCGTGAATCGATATCAATACTTGCAACCTTATATCCTTGATAAAGCAAAGCGACTATTAAATGCATGGAGCAGGTAGTTTTCCCTGCCCCGCCTTTTTCATTGCCGACTACAAATATATAAGGAGGATTACCTTTGCTCATAATAATCCTTAACAAATTGCTCAAGCAGCCTTACGCCGTACCCTACAGCACCTTTAGGACCGAGAGAAGAAGCTTTTTTACGATCAGCAACGCCGGCAATATCTAAATGTGCCCAAGCCGTTTCATCTTTTACGAAACGTTTGATAAAATGTGCTGCCGTTGAACTACTGGCTGCTCCCGGAACGTTACTGATATTTGCAACATCGGCAATATCGGAATTAATCATTTCATCATAATCGTTATGTAGCGGCATCCGCCATAATTTTTCGTTAACTTTGTCACCGCTCTTAATTAATTTTTCTGCTAACTCATCGTTATTTGAAAAACACCCGCCATATGTATGCCCCAAAGCTACTACGATAGCACCGGTAAGCGTGGCAAGATTTATCACGCATTCAGGTTTAAATTTTTCTTGAGCATACCAAATAGCATCGGCAAGAACCAACCGCCCTTCCGCATCGGTGTTTAGCACCTCGGCAGTCTTACCGGACATAGTAGTAACAACGTCGCCGGGTCTTTGTGCATTACCTGAAGGCATATTTTCAACGAGCCCTATTACACCGATTACGTTAACTTTAGCTTTACGAGCACTAAGTGCCGCAATAGCACCGACTACGGCAGCCGATCCCGCCATATCATATTTCATTAAGTCCATATTTCCGGCAGGCTTAATAGAAATCCCGCCCGTATCAAATGTGACTCCCTTCCCGACAAAAGCAATCGGAGCAGTATCTTCATCGCTGCCGTAATATTCCATAACCACTAATTTAGATTCGTTTTGTGAACCTTGACCGACACCGAGCAACGCCCCCATACCGAGATTTTTCATTTCTCGCTCGCCGATAATAGCAACGTCTACTCCTAATTCTTCAAGGTATTTTGCTGCTCTATCAGCATAAACTTGCGGGCTTTTGATATTTGCCGGCTCATTGCTAATGTCTCTGGTAAAAAATACCGCTTGAGCGATTAAATTTTTCTCTTCAAATAATTTTTCTGCTTCAGGCTGGTTATCAGTAACGATTTCCAAAGACTCGACGGCAAATTTCTCTTCTTCTTTTAAAGTAGTTCTATATTTATCAAATCGGTAAGATGCAAGAAGAGCACCGCTAGCTATTAGAGCAGTAAAAATATGCGGTGCAAAATTGCCGATCCTACCGATTAATTTCAGCCCGATACTGCTAATCTTTGCACAAGTGCTTTGCGATAAAATTTTACCGCCTAATTCTTCAATTTGTGATTCTTTTAATTTTTCTTCCGCTCCTAAACCGACTAGAATTAAATATTTAATTTCACCGGTTTTAATAACGGAAGTAATGAGTTTCACCTGTCCGAATTTGCCGGTAAATTTTAGTTTATTCTGCATGGTTTTAGAAATTAAACCGTGATGTTGCTGATCAAGTGCTATTAAATTACTATCAAGCTTTAATTGATCACTAATAAAAACTACTATTCCCTGATTGTGTAACGACTCTTCTTTAGTAAAATTTATATTAAGCATATATTTTTTCCTCTCCTATATTTTTTATAGATTCTATTTATCTAATTTAACTTTGCAAGTATTATAATACAACTTTAAAATTTATACAGATAATAAATAAGAAGAATTATAGATTAGTTTTTATGAAGCGTGAGGGGAATACTAGAATTGTCATTGTAGTGTCATGCCGTGGCTTGTACCTGTGTTGTTGTATGGCTCATAATCATCGCATTATGGTTATTACAAGTATGGTGTCATACCGTGGCTTGACCACGGTATCCAGAAAAAACCTTAATAAAAAGACTGGATGCCGTGATCAAGGAACTAGAATGACACAACCTTTTCTTTAACGTTCGTACACTAGTGGGTCAAGCAACTAGATGACACTGAAACGTTTTGCAGAGTTTTTAAAAATTAATTTTTAACTTAACAAAACCTTGATGGCTTCGATATTTCTTTTGTAAGTGACAGTTATACTCAACTAGTACATCAACATTACCTTTTTGTGCAAGAACACTAGCACCGATATTATAACCGATTTTCGGTTGTTTTGGTAAAATTATAGTATCTTCTACTATTCGGTTCTTCCAAGTTACTTTAGCATTAAGTTTCTTACTTTTATTATTAAAGTAATTTTCTACAGATGCTTGAAGCATTGGCGTAATACTTAGTCCTTCAGATATTTTTTGCGGAGCTAAAGCTACACTACCGCCTAAAATACCAGTCCACAAATTTTGCTTCTTAGCAGCAATAGTTAAATGTTGTATACCGATATCACCTTCTTTATACATACCGTCTTTAGAGTGACCGTATCTTACACCTATATTCGGAGTAAAGGCGATATTGCCGCTAGTCAGATAATTATAGCTTAATAAAGTTTCAAAGTTATAATTATCATTTTTATATTTACCGGTTGCAATAGTACCTAAACGGTTAATTTTACTCTTTACAATATTATGGTTATAAGCAAACATTGCTTGCACTGCAAAGTTTTTCGGTAACTCTTTTTGACCGTATAAAGCTAAAATATGGCTATCAATAGTAGTATTTAATTTACCACCGACAGATTTAAACTTTGAATCTAGCTTAGTATAAGCAATACCTACTATATCTTTATAGTTATCAAAGCCGATGTCAAAACCGATTGTACCGCCTGAGGCATGACCTTTATAACCGGCAAAACCTTTTTGCGATCCTTGCTTATTAGTACCGTAAAGCCCTGCAATCCAGACGCCTTTGTCTAAAACTCTCTCATCTTCATCACCGGCAGCAACCGCAGCAACAGACGTTGTAGTATGCATCATTCTATTTGAGATAACATTGCTGATAATATTATTAATATTTTGAATATGTGCCGCACTATGCGTTGTATTTATCATTTCCTTATCTTGTTGAACGCCTTGACTCATCACTAAATTTTCCGCTGCTTCAAACTTTTTTGCTTCTTCAGCAATTTTAGCCTCTTCGATAGCTGCGATCATCTTAGCTTCTTCTTCAGCTATTTTTGTCTTTTCTTCTTGTTTAGTTTGCTCCTCTGCTTGATCTATAATATCAGACTTAAACTCTTCATAAGCTTTAGTCGGCAGAGCTTCCTGCAGAGCTACGGCTTGCGGCTCGTCAGCTTGTTGATCTTCTTCCTCTATTTCATCATCTTCATTATCATAGTCATCTTCGTCAAACTCGATCTCTTCATTGCCTTCATCAAAACCTCCATTTTGTAGTACATTATCTGGAAGTATCGGCATTTCTCTATCTACAACAACTTCCTCATCCTCAACTACGTCATTTGCTAAATTTTGCTGCTGTTCTTCTTCAAGACCTGCTTGTACTCTATGTTTAATTTGTACTCTTTTTTCTGCTCTTTTTTTCTTTTCAATATTAGCATTTTCTTTAATTTCGACTATTTTTTCAGCAGTCTCAAACATATTTCCAATATCTGCTAAATGCAATTCTTGCTCTACATCTAGTAACCTTTGAGCTTCCATTTGGGCAGCTTTTTCCTCTTTTAATCTTTGCTTTTCTGCTTCTTTCTTTAAATTATTTTGAATTCTTACATCAGTTACTTGATCAACTTCCTGATAAAAAGCTTTAGCACCATCAAGGTTAATTTCCTCATATGTTGCAATAAAACCTTCATCTTGCACTAATTCGACTAATATTTTAGTACGCTCTTGTTGTAACTCAAAACTTTCTTTACGTACTGGTCCGATAAATTCTGAACTTAAAACTTCTTTTAAAATATTTAATTTTGTATCATCATTTAGAGTTGGATTACTCTCTTGTAATTTTTCTGCTAATTCTTCAAGAATAAAACCATTGAATAAATCTGAACCTTGATTTTTTGCAGCTAATGCTACTGTAAAATCTCCTTTACGGTCATCTTTTTTATCACCTTCTTTACCATCATCTTTTTTACCATATTTAGTATTTATTAAATCTTGATATTTTTGCCCAAGTTTAGTGGTTGCTTTAACAGCAACATTATCTTTTTGCTTGTCGTCAGCTTTATTATTCTTAGCAAAATCTGCTCTTTCTTTTTCTAGCTGAGCTAAATTATCTAACGACTTTAAAAATTCATCAGAGTTTGGCAAAGTACGGAAGTCTTTAGTAAATTCATTATTAACCAGTGCAATAGCACCTCTTCTTAAAAGAGGAGGAGGTGGTGGCGGCGGTGGTGGAGCACCATTTCCTACATTGGCTATCGGTACTACTAGTCGAGCAATACTTTGCTTCTTCTTTTCTTTAAGTACATTTTTTACTTTACCGGTGCCGCTTTCAATTAATTGCACTATTTCTTTTTTAGAGAATTTTTTAGAACCCGCAGGCATCAAGTCGTTTATTGCCTTACTTATATCATTAGTAATGTCTTTTTCCTGAATCCTTGCAGCGATCTCTCCTGATAATTTTGCTGTTTCAATTATTTGTTTTTTTGCAGCAATTAATTCTTCAAAATAATTTCTTATTAGCTCATAATCAGCTAAAGCAGTTAACGTATTTAAATCATTCGTATTTATTTTCGTATTTATTGCTGCTGTAAGGTTATTTTGCAGTTGCAGCTGAATAATATTATCATTAAGCCACTCTTTTAACTTTGTTTTTAGAGTGTTTTGAGTATGCTCACCGGCTTTTGCAATACTCTTATTTACATCTTGCTTATTTAACAATAAGTCTATTTTATCTGCAGTTGAAATTTTATCAAAATCGTTAACTATATTCTTTACTTCTTTATTCACTGCAGTTTCTACTAAGCCGCCATGTGCATCTCTTGCGTCAAAAATTGCTGCATGAGTAGCTAAGAAATTGACTCTTTCAACAATTTGTTTTTTATCTTTTAATTCGTCTTCTCTAAGAATTTTATTTTTTTCACCTGCAATATAGCTCACTAAATTCTGAGCTGCTATATCATCTCCTATTTTAAATTCCACCTCTAAGTTTATTCTTGCATCTAAAGGATCCTGTACTAAATGCACTTTATTAAAAAAGGTCATACGCTCAAGTGCATCCTCTCTTTTTTCTTCAAAAAGACTATCAAAAAATTGTTCACTACCTATATTTTTACTTGAAGTATTTGATAATATATAGTTTATATGCTCATCTTCTTTAAACTTTAAAAAAATATCTTTAGATTGAGCTTTTAATTCAGCTTTATTTACTGATTCATTAGTAAATAATTCAACAATCTGTTTAGGAGTTAAAGCAGAATTATCATCTCCAAAAATTTCACTAACACGAAGTCGTATTGCTGATTTTAAATCTTCTTCTGCAGATATTAATTTATTTTGATTGTCAGTTTGTTTTTTAGGATTTTTAAGAGCATAATAAGCTTGGTAAATCGCACCTTCGGGTGTTAACTTAGTTTCAACCTCAACATTCCCATCAGGTTCATCAACAGGCGGCGGAGGTGGAAGCGGTACGTCTCTATTATCTCTCTTTTCAAATTTTATTAATTCTTGACCTTTATTATATAAATAATCTTTTACACCGCCTTTTAAAGCTTCAATATTTGGATATTTATTTACTACCATACCAACATTACTTGGTCCAGGAGGCGGTAGCGGTACTCCATTGCCCGGAGGTGGAGGAGGTGGTGGTGGAGGGGTGCCATTTCCTTGTATTTGAGGTTGAGCTTGGGCATTTAGCCCGACTAATTCTTTATTATCTTTTATATCTTTTCTTACGTCATCACTTTTTACTTTTTCACCAACAACGCCCATCAGCTCATTGTACACACGACTATTAAAGACCTTTACTAATGCTTGAAATTCTTCTTCGCTTAAATCATTAGTGATTAGATTTTTTGCCTTTAATATATTATTAGCTTCTACAAATCCCATTCCTTGAGTTTTAATATCAACCATTGTTTGTGCATAATCTTCAAGCGATTTAGCATTTGCAAGAGGTAATACTCTTTTTAATGAATCAGTTGAGGATTTTAAATATTGCTCTACAATAGTAGATTTAGCATATTTTTCAAATTCTTGAAGTAAAAGTGCTTTTTGCTCAGGAGTCGCATGAGTTTTTATTACTGCTAATAAATCACTATTACCAGCTTCTCTAAAATCCGGTTTAATATTATCTTTTCTAACATTCGGGTCGGTAATATTAGTTTTAAAAAGTAAATGCTCAATTTTTTCTTTATCAAAGCCACTAGCAAAAAAATCAGTAACTATTTTTTGTTTATAACTATCAGACATGTTATTTTTAGCTGTGTGAACATATGCTAAGCATTCAAGAGGATTATTTATATTTTGTAATACTTCTTGGTGTACAGCAGATTGAGCACTTTCTTTTAATGCTAATAAAGCTGGATTTTTAGTTTTGAAAAGTGCATTTAAGATTTTTTCGTTATTCATTATACCAAGCTTAACAGTATTATTTTCACGCTGCTCAGCTATTACATCAATATCTTTGTTAACTTTATATATATCAGGATTATTTCTTAAATCTTTTAAAACAATATCTAATTGTTTTCTTTGAGCAATAGTTAAACCTTTTTCATATAGACTTTCAATTGCTTCTAACTGTTGTTTAGGAAGTAATTTTGTATATTCAGTTTTTTTGCCTATTATATCCGCAAGCCCAACCTTCCCCAACGCCTCGCCCGACAATGCAGTAAGCATTGCAGCATTAGCACAGCCTAACAAAAAATATTTCAAGGTATTTGATTTTTTAGAAAAGGTATTTTTCATAATCCTTAATGTTTTATTAAAATATTAATAAATTATTATATAATTAGAAGTCATTATACAGGATAAAAAATTAAAGTCAAGAGATTTATTTATATGTAGGTATTATAGGTAGGTTTTGTAATTTTGCGTTGTATATTGTGGATTTAATTATGATTTACATAAATTAATTGAGACAGGTGCAGATAGGTTTATTAGTAAAGATTAGTTAGTTAGCTGATTGTTAACTAATTCAAAATGCATTATACAAAAAGCAAATTAAATAGTCAATATATTATTAATATTTTAATTATATATAATATTAAAATACAGCGTTTTTTATTATGTTATTCTAGTATAATTAAGCTTTGATTTTTGTTATTCTAGTTCAAACGGGGTGTTGTTGCGTGGTTCATAATTTACCGTAATGGTTATTACAAGTACGGTGTCATACCGTGGCTTGACACCGGAACGCCTTGTAAAAGATGGTCAAAATTCTAAACTTTTACTTCTTCCTCCTGCTGCTTATACCATAATTCGGCATAGCGACCTTTTTGTTGTAATAAAGTTCGGTGAGTGCCACGTTCTAATATATAGCCGTTATCTATAACAATAATCTCATCGGCATCGATAATTGTCGATAATCTATGAGCAATAATTAAAGTGGTATGTTGGCTGGAGATTTCCTTAAGACTAGATTGAATTAACTTTTCGGTTTTGGTGTCAAGCGAGGAAGTAGCTTCATCAAAAATATATATTGACGGATTTTTAAGGATGGTTCTAGCAATGGCAATGCGTTGTTTCTCTCCGCCGGAAAGTTTAAGCCCACGCTCGCCTACCATTGCATTATACCCTTCAGGTAGCGAGGTAATAAACTCATGAACTCATGTTACGCACTAAGCAGTAGTAGCAATCATATTATGCAATTCCTTAAAGGCTATCTGATTAGCTTTTAGCAATAATTTATACTTTATCGCAAAATGATTAAGCTTAGTTTTGATTTTAAGTTTTTCTAATTTAC
>JAJIYK010000035.1 GCA_020881235.1 Rickettsia endosymbiont of Oxypoda opaca
ACTAATTATTTGTGCCCTCTGTTCTGCTGTAATATTCTTCCTTCTAATATTCATCACACTATTATTCCTAATGTTATTAATACTATAGAATAATACTACAACCCTTTTGCTTTTATAGACCGCCTTTACCAGACGGTTACATTTTACTTACAGTTTTTGGAATACTTCCAATTGTTTTTGCAGAGCATTGGCTATATCCTATAATTGGCAGATTTTTTATAGGAGCAGGCTCATCTGCAGCCATTCTAGGGGTTTTTAAAGTAATACGTATTGTATTTATAGAGAAATATTTTGCTAGAATGCTAAGCTTTTCTGTAACATTAGGCTTAATTGGAGCAATCTATGGCAGTGCACCTATTAATTATTTATATGAGGCATATGGGTATCAAGTAGTTGTTCAAATCATAGCGATACTTGGTGTTGTCCTTGCATCTACATCGTATATTCTAATTCCTCATGCACCCGTTATACCAAGCATAGGAGTGGTATCATCATTAAAACATATTTTTACTAATTCTAGAGTGTTATTAGTATGCGTTCTAGCGGGATGTATGGTTGGCCCATTAGAAGGTTTTGCTGATGCCTGGGGTTCTAAATTCTTAAAAGAAATTTATAATTATGATATGAGTAGAGCGCATTATATCATTTCTATGATTTATATAGGAATGTGTTGTGCTCCAGTTTTAAGTTTAATAGCTGAAAAAACTGATAGTTATATTGGTGTTATAATTGGAGCTGGAATAATTATGATGGCAACTTTTATTATTTTAGCTACTAAACAATTTAATATGCAGGTAATGATCATAAGTTTCTTTATTGTAGGAATATGTTGTGCTTATCAGATTTTAGCAATATATAAAGCTTCTACTTATGTATCGGAGAATATGGTAAGTTTAACAACTGCAGTAGCTAATATGATTATTATGAGTTTTGGTTACATATTTCATAGCACTATAGGCATTATAGTGAAGCAGTATAATGATTTAGGAGAAGACAAGTCATATATATACGGTGTAAGTATTATACCCTTTATGCTTCTTATAGGAATTAGTGGATTTAGTATACTGTCATATCGCGAAAGGAAATAGCAATAAGGGGTTCTGTCGCATCTGTCATGAAATGGCTTCAAATTCTTTAAATTTTGCCTTAAAATTCGCATAGCATAGTTAGCGTTTTTTGGGTTCTGTCGCATCTATGGTGCATGTTCAGGATTTTCACTAAAACCTAAGATTTTAGATATTATGCTGCCATTAGCATTTTAAAATTCTCGAAAGTAGAGACATGATCATTAGCTCCGACTATTTGTCCTTTTTGAATCATACGAATATTTTCAATACCAGCAATAGTAATCTTAGCACTACGAAAACTCTTAAAACCTAGCATTTGCTTAGTTCGTTTTTTAATAAATCTATGATCTTGCTCTATCAGATTGTGGAGTATTTTTATCTTTTGTTTTTCAGGCAAGTTTTTATTAAAGTCAGTAAGAGCAGAAGTATTACTGCCACTCTTATCTATCACTATCTTCTTGGGGCAATCATTATTCCTGAAAGCTTTCTTAAAAAATGCCTTAGCAGCTGCAGCATCTCTACGTTTTCTTAGTAAGAATTCTATAGTATTGCCACAAGAGTCAACCGCTCTATATAGATACACCCATTTACCATAAATTCATTTTAGGATAGATGGCTTCAATTGCCATTATTCTATAATAACGACTTACTGCCTTGCGACCGATTGTGATCCCAAATGGTACTAGGTGGTTAGACATTCTTCTTGCTCCAAAGTAAGGATGTTCCGTATATATTTCATCAATCACTTGCATTATTTCTAAGTCTCTTTGAGTTAAACCTTTTGGCTTATAATAATAGGTAGATTTATTAATTAAAAGTAGATTGCATTGCCTAACAATACTTAGACTACTACAATCTTTATCCACCATATTTTTTCTAATTTCCAAGTCCAAACAATGTAGATTTTTTTTTCAGCCAGTCACGTTCAACACTCAACTGTCCTATTTGCTCATATAATTGTTTTATCAAGTCTTGATTGTCTGGATCCTTTGATTGTGGCTTAATTTGAAAACCACTAACTAAATTCTCTATTCCTCTTTTTTTCCAAGCTTGTATTTGTGTTGCATGAACTCCATATTTGCTACTAATTTGAGCTATTGTCATTTCAGCTTTTATTGCTTCTAAAACAATTTTTGTTTTTTTTGTAGCGCTATATTGTTTTGCTTTTTTAGACATATAATTTCCATTTTGTGTTTTGAAATTATATCTCATCTTATAATTTTAACAGTCCAGTTTTTGGGTACCATTATAGTTTTTATGGCTTTTAATTTACCACATATTAGAAACAAATCAGAACTACAAAATAACTCTAATAAAAGAAGCTATATTGATGATGTCTTTAATAACTTCTTTAATGAAATTGCTGCTTTTTCTTATCCTTCCTCTTACAATGAAAGAATGTTATCACCGAGAACTGATATTATGGAAAATGACTCTGCGTATAATCTAGAAATGGAATTACCGGGCATTACACAAGATAATATTGATCTTAAAATAGACAGTAACATCCTAACTATTGAAGGTAAAAAAGAACAATCTTCTGAAAAGAAAGATCACAATTATCATATGCAAGAACGATATTATGGCTCTTTCTACCGTTC
>JAJIYK010000036.1 GCA_020881235.1 Rickettsia endosymbiont of Oxypoda opaca
GAAAATTTATTTGAATTTGACGGCAAAGCCGGCTTCTCTCTTGCTCAAGGGGAATAGGGATAAAGTGTTCGGTGTCATACAGTGGCTTGACCCTGTGTTGTACGAACGATAAAGAAAAGGCTGTGTCATGCCGTGACTTGATCACGGCATCCAGAAAAATAAAGCAGTATGAGGCTGATTTTAGAGTCTTTTTATGACATTATAGACTGGATGCCGTGATCAAGTCACGGCATGACACCGTACGCTTTGCAAAAATTCGAGCCACGCAACAACGCCGTGCGGGAATGACATCGAAACACAAACCCAAAGAAACATTAATGATATTACATTACATCGGTGCATTATTAATTATTTTCGGATTATTTGCCATATTGTCCGGTATTATTGGGCTTTTTCGGTTGCCGGATTTTTATACAAAGCTGCATGCCGCAAGTGTTATTGAATGTGCAGGCGTGCCTCTCTGTTTAATCGGTCTTGCATGCACTCAAACAAGCGTAGCTAGTAGCATTAAATTAATTTTAGCAGCTTTTTTAGTTTTTCTATTAAATCCGGTTTCAACTCATGCCTTAGGTAAAGCATCTTTATTGATGAAGGTTAGAGCTTATTATAATAATAAGAAAAATGACTGATAATTTTTTCAACATACCGGCAATTATAGATTTTGAGTTAAGTAATTATTTACTTAATCTAGCCGCTCTTTTATTAGTTATTATTTCTATAAAACTTGTAATTGCTAAAAGTCTATTAGAGGCAGTAGTTACTATGTCGGTATTTAGTTTACTAATCGGTCTATCTTATCTACTCATGGACGGACCGGATGTTGCTATGACTGAAACGGCGTTAGGTGCTTGTCTGTCAACATGCGTATATTTGAGCTTGTTAAAAAATTTGTCGATAACAGCAACAACTAATATTAAAAAAACAAAAATTATTCCGGCAGCTATTATATGTTTAGCTTTTATAATAACGCTTGTTTATGTAGGGCTTGAATTACCGCATTACGGCGACATCAACGCACCTTTGCACACACATTTAAGTAAATATTATATTGACAATACTAGTAAAGAGATCGGTATAGACTTGTTTGTTGCTGCTTTGCTTGCAAGCTATAGGGGGTTTGATACTTTAGGCGAAACTAGTGTAATTTTAATTGCCGGAATTTCGGTATTATTATTACTATCAAGGAAAAATAAAAATGCTTAAAGATTATCCAATAATTAAAAATGTTACGCTTTTTTCACTACCTTATATATTTTTATATAGTTTATATATTCAAATTAACGGTGAGGTCTCGCCCGGAGGAGGGTTTCAAGCGGGTGTTATATTTGCTTCCGCTCTTATCGGCTTTGATTTAGTTTACGGAGAGAGTAAAAAACGATATTTTTCTACTGATTCTTTGCTTTTTATTGCTGGGTTAGGGGTAATAATATATGCTTCTGTCGGCGTGATATCCTTAGTATTTAACGATAATTATTTAAATTATTATTCTCTGGCAAATTTTACAAAAGATAAGCTATCGGCTCAACATAGCGGCATATTTATAATCGAAATAGGCATCGGGCTTAGCGTTGCAGCGGTTATGTATTTGATTTATATGTTAATTACGTATGAGAACTAACCGAGGTGTTGTTGCTTGCGTAGGTAGGAAAATCTTGTCATATCGGCGTTGTTGCATGGTGCTAAAAAAGTGCCATATGTCATTCCCGCACGGCATTGTTGCGTGGATCGGAATCATTACAAAAAACCCCGTCATTGCGAGGAGGTACGTAGTACCGACGTGGCAATCTAGGAAAAAAACAGCAAAAAATGCTATGAAAATTATTATTTTCTAGATTGCCACGCCGCTTGCAGCGGCTCGCAATGAC
>JAJIYK010000037.1 GCA_020881235.1 Rickettsia endosymbiont of Oxypoda opaca
GTAAATTAGAAAAACTTAAAATCAAAACTAAGCTTAATCATTTTGCGATAAAGTATAAATTATTGCTAAAAGCTAATCAGATAGCCTTTAAGGAATTGCATAATATGATTGCTACTACTGCTTAGTGCGTAACATGAGTTTTTTATTTAATTTTCTTAAAGTCGCTTCTTCTTGTGCAACGATAATTGTTTGCCATTCGTCAAAATATTTAAAGCCTTGCTCGGATTTACGCAAAACTCCGCGATCAAGCCACCAAATTTTGTTAGTAACGTTTGATAAAAAAGCTCTATCATGGCTAACGCAAATAATAGCACCGCTATAAGATTTAACAAATTCTTCTAACCACTCAATTGTTTTGATATCAAGGTGATTAGTCGGCTCATCAAGCAATAATATTTCCGGCTCTAATACTAAAGCTTTAGCAAGGTAGGCTCTTCTGATCTGTCCGCCTGAATAGGTAGATAAATTATCGTTTCCTTGGAGGTCTAATTTTTCTAAAATTATATCGATTTGATATTTATCTATTTTTTTACCAAGAAATCCTTGAGTAATAAAATCATAAACGCTAATGCTTAAATTATTGATAACATCTTGTGTTAAATAGCCTACTTCCGCAATAGGGTCTTTAAATACCTCGCCTTTATCTAATTCATAAATTCCTGATATTATTTTCATAAGGCTAGATTTACCGCAGCCGTTACGCCCCACTAGACAAATTTTATCACCTTTATAAAGGTAAAGCTCTAAGTCGGATAAAATAACTTTATCGGCAAAATGCAAATTACCGTTTTTAATATAATATATTGGGGTCATAAAGTATGAAAAATAATCATTGCGAGGAGACGTTGGCGTTGTTGCGTGTTCGATTTTAACTCGTCATTGCGAAGAAGGTACGGGCATTGTTGCGTGGATCAAATTTTTGCAAAGCGTTCGGTGTCATGCCGTGACTTGATCACGGCATCCAGAAAAATAAAACCATATTAGACTTATTTTAGAGCCTTTTTATGACGTTATAAAACTGGATGCCGTGATCAAGTCACGGTATGACACAGCCTTTTCTTTAACGTTTGTACAACACAGAGTCAAGCCACGGTATGACACCATACTTGTAATAACCATAATATGGTAAATTATGAGCCATGCAACAATGGATTCTTAGCTCACGGAAATGAATTAAACTTTCTTTAATACTAAACTTGCATTAGTACCGCCAAAGCCAAAAGAATTAGATAAAGCATAATCGATTTTTGCTTTTTTAGCTTGCAACCCTACTAAGTCTATTTTAACTTCTTCCATAGGGTTTTCTAAGTTCAATGTCGGCGGAGCGATTTGATCTTGAATTGCTAGAATAGAAAATATTAACTCAACACTTCCGGCAGCTCCAAGTAAGTGACCGATCGATGATTTGGTGGAAGACATTAAAACTTTTGGATTAGTTTCTAAAAATAATCTTTGTACCGCTGCTAGTTCAATTGCATCACCTATTATTGTTGAAGTCCCATGAGCATTAATATAATTAATCATCTCAACAGGGATATCAGCGTCCTTAAGAGCATTACTCATTGCCTTATAAGCTCCTTTTCCTTCAGGATGCGGAGAAGTAATATGATAAGCATCACCCGTTGAGCCGTACCCGACAATCTCTGCGTAAATTTTAGCACCCCTTCGGACTGCATGCTCATATTCTTCCAAAACTACGACTCCGGCCCCTTCCCCCATGACAAAACCGCTGCGACCTTGGTCCCAAGGTCTGGAAGCAAATTCAGGAATATCATTATATTTTGTAGATAAAGCCCTTGCCGCAACAAATCCCGCTACTCCTACCGGTGTTACCGGAGCTTCTGCACCGCCGGCAATCATAACATCAGCATAGCCGTATTTTATAAGACGCATAGCATCGCCTATAGCATGTGCTCCGGTAGAACAAGCAGTTACTGCTGCTTGATTTGGACCGCTAAAGCCGTATTTTATAGAAACAAGACCGGATAAAAGATTGATTAAGGAAGCGGGTATAAAAAACGGACTAACTTTTCCGTTATTTTCTTGATGCAATTTTACGGAGGTGTCCTCTATCATCTTAAGACCACCGATGCCGGAACCGAGTATTAAACCGGTTCTATCGCAAGAGGCTTCATCCTTAGGTAGCCAGCCGCTATCTTCGATTGCTTCGGTTGCCGCAGCAACTCCGTAATGGATAAATCTATCCATTTTACTTAGCTTGTTTACTTCCTCAGGAGCGGTGAAATTCTCAAGCTTAAAACCGTATTCTTCTGAACTATCAATAAGACCGGCAATTTTACAGGCAAGATTTGAAGTATCAAATTCCGTAATAGTTTTGATCCCGCTACGCCCATTTATTATCCCTTCCCAAGACGATTTTACATCAAGCCCTAGAGGAGTAACAAGTCCAAGCCCGGTAATAACTACTCTTTTAGTTGACATTTTCTTATATTTTCAAAAATTCCAGGTTAGAAAATTAGTTTACGCAGATATAGATTGTTGTTTTTGGATATAGTTTACAACATCGGATACGGTTAGTATTTTACTTGCTTCTTCATCAGATATATCAATTTTATATTTAGCCTCTATCGTCATCATCAATTCGACCGTACTTAAACTGTCAGCTTTAAGGTCCTCTTTTAATCGTGATTCAGCACTTATTGTATCTTTTTTTACTCCTAACGTATTAGCAACAATTTCAATAACATCTTGTTCGACACTATTCATTGTACTCATAATTGAACTCCGTAAATCGTTTAAACTAAATAAATTATTTATATTTCTATATCTTCAAGAATTAAATATTCTTGAAAGCAAAAAAATATATTCCCTTAAACTTAAAAAGAGCAGCTTATTTTTAGATAAACGCCATACTCGAGTGATTTGAAGAAGAGTATATCTTACCTAAATTCAAAAAAGCCTTACCTTAGATCAAAACTTTTAGCATAAAAAATTATTTTATGCTAGCATAAAATAATCATATTAACCTTTATAGTCAATCTATATAATAAATTTCCTTAAATTTAATTCAAATCCCCGCTAGTAAACTGATGGTTATACCGGTCTTGTTGTATGGCTCAAATTTTTGCAAAGCGTTCGGTGTCATGCCGTGACTTGATCACGGCATCCAGTCTTTTTATTAAGGTTTTTTCTGGATACCGTGGTCAAGCCACGGTATGACACCATACTTATAATAACCATAATACGGTAAATTATGAGCCATGCAACAATGCCGGTTATACCATCAGCATACCGCCGTTTACGTGTATAGTTTGTCCCGTAATATAACCTGCTTCATTGCTTGCTAAAAAAGCTATCGCATTTGCTACGTCTTCAGGTTTACCGTAAGCTTTACTAGGAATTTTTTGCAATATAGCTTCTTTCTGTGCTTCATTTAATTTACCGGTCATATTAGACTCAATAAAACCGGGGGCTACTGCATTAATCGTTATCCCACGAGTTGCAACTTCATAGGCTAAAGATTTAGTCATACCGATCAGTCCGGCTTTTGAGGCACAATAATTAGCTTGTCCGGCATTACCGGAAACCGCAACTACCGAAGCTATATTAATTATCCGACCGTATTTATTCGGCATCATTTTCTTTATGGCTTCACGATTTAAAATAAAATTAGCCTTTAAATTTATATCGATAACTTTATCAAACTCCTCATCTTTCATTCTTATAGCTAGCATATCCTTAGTAATACCCGCATTACACACTAAAATATCTAGCTGTGGGGCAGCGGCTATTAAATTAACACACTCATCGGGATTTGCTAAGTCGCATGTTATCGCAGTATAATTATCTTTTAAAATACTCCCTAGACTTTTTAATTTTTCTTCATTACTACCGCTAATAACTACATGGCTTCCAAGTTTATGCATTAATTTAGCAATGGCACCGCCGATAGCACCCGTTGCTCCGGTAATTAAAGCTGTTTTATTTGTTAAATCTATCATTTTTATTTTCCTTTATAATTTCAACCTGATTACAAAAATATCGTCATTGTGAGGAGGTATCGGCGTTGTTGCGTGGCTCATAATTTACCGTATTATGGTTATTACAAGTATGGTGTCATACCGTGGCTTGACCACGGTATCCAGAAAAAACATAATAAAAAGACTGGATGCCGTGGTCAAGCCACGGCATGACACCGTACGCTTTACAAAAATTCGAGCCGCACAACGACGCCCCCCGGAATGACATAAAGACCTCTCTTTACTCTTCTTCACTATCTAAACTTACCTTACTGATTTGTGAAGATTTTTGGCGTATTAGCCGTTCAATTTCTGTAGAAATTTCCGGATGTTCCTTTAAATATTGTTTGACGTTCTCCCGCCCTTGCCCGATTCTTGTTTCTTTATAAGAAAACCACGAGCCTGATTTTTCAATTAGTTCAAGTTTAACACCAAGGTCAATCATTTCTCCTTCCTTTGAAATACCGGAGCCGTACATTATATCAAATTCTGCAGTTCTAAAGGGCGGCGATACTTTGTTTTTAACGACTTTTACTTTCGTCTGGCTACCTACTACTTCTTCTTTATCCTTAATAGCACCGGTTCTTCTTATATCAAGCCGTACGGATGCATAAAATTTTAACGCATTGCCGCCGGTCGTAGTTTCCGGGCTACCAAACATAACGCCGATTTTCATCCTGATCTGATTGATAAAAATAACAATACAATTTGTTCTGGAAATGGAAGCCGTAAGTTTCCGCAGTGCCTGACTCATGAGTCTTGCTTGCGAAGCCATATGAGAATCACCCATTTCTCCCTCTATTTCCGCTTTCGGCACTAATGCTGCAACGCTATCTATTACTACCATGTCAATAGCACCGGAGCGTACTAAAGTGTCGGTAATCTCAAGAGCTTGCTCGCCTGTATCGGGCTGCGATATAATCAGCTCGTCGATATTCACCCCTAATTTCTTGGCATAAGCCGGGTCTAACGCATGTTCGGCATCGATAAAAGCACATGTGCCGCCTTTTTTTTGTGCTTCGGCAACTAAATGAAGTGTTAACGTAGTTTTCCCTGAACTTTCAGGTCCAAAAATTTCAATAACTCTTCCTTTCGGTATGCCTCCTATCCCAAGTGCAATATCAAGCCCGAGCGAACCGGTGGATACAGCTTCGATATCAACATTCGGACGCTCTCCAAGTTTCATTACCGAGCCTTTACCGTAACTTTTTTCGATTTGTGCAAGTGCCGCCGCAATAGCTTTGTCTTTATCCATATTTATCCTTAATAATAACCTTAATAGTAATAAGATTTAAAATATAGGTTAAGCTCAAAAAAATCAAATTTATATTTGATTTAATACAAAAAAAGTCATCCTAAGATATACTTAACATGACTTTTTAGTTGATTGATTTGTAAATCGAGTCGCGTTGTCGTGACTTGATTAGTGTTGTTATATGGCTCGAGAAATTAATAAAAACCCGTCATGGCGAGACGCCCCTCCCCGTCATGACGTTATCAAACTACATTAAATCGCCGATATTTTCTAAGAATAGCCTAGCTCGATGCGATGCGGGTTTAGTAAAAAATTCCTTCACTGGCTGATTTGCTAAAATTTGTCCTTGATCCATGAAAATTATCCGATCGGCTATGGCTTTAGCAAATTTAAGATGGTGAGTTACAACTACCATCTTCATTTGTCCTTTTAATAAAGTTATATTTTCTATAACGTCTTTAATATTTTCCGGGTCAAGTGCCGAAGTCGGCTCATCAAATAAAATAATTTCGGGATTCATCATCAAAGCCCTAGCTATTGCCACTCTTTGTTTTTGACCGCCCGATAAATTAGTCGGAAAATAGGTAAATTTTTGCCTCAAACCGAATTTCCCGAGTAAATCTTCCGCCTTAAGGATAGCCTCAGCTTTTTGCATCTTTAAAACATTAATCGGTGCATAAATTAAATTATCGCAAACGTTTAAATGCGGAAAAAGATTAAAATTTTGAAAAACCATCCCGACTTTTAGCCGAAGTTTTCTTCCGGCTTTTGGGACTAATCTTTTACCGTCAACTAATAAATAACCGTTAGTCGGCTCTTCTAGATTATTTAAAACACGCAGCAAAGTTGATTTTCCACTACCGGAAGGTCCAATTATTACCACGGTTTCTTTAACGCTAAAATCTAAACTAATATTTTTAAGTGCATAAGCCTTACCGTAACGCTTACATACCTTGTCTAAAGCTATCATCAGTTGACCGTAAATTTATAGCCGTCATAAAGCGGCTTGATGTTACCCGGCAATATTTCCGTAATTTTATGATAATCAATTTCGTGACGCATATTGGTTAATAATATTTGTTGTGGTTTATATATTTCATTCCATTCTAGAACTTTATCAAGTCCTGCGTGGTTTTCATTTGACGTATAATCCATACAATCGATAATCCATATTTTTATATCTTTTAAAAATTTTTCCGATTCAAGCGGAAAATCACTTACGTCAGAAGAATAGACAAAGTCACCTATTCTAAGACCTAAACTATCTATATATCCATGATGCTGCCTGAAAAATTGTATTTCAATAGATTTAATTTTAACTTTATCAAAAAAATTGATAGGTTTCATAGACAACATTTGACCTAATTTAAATAATTTAGCATCAAATAAATAATTATATTTTTTATTTAATGTTCCTGCACTATTATGGTCAGTATAAATTTCCAACGGTTTATGTTGGATAAAAGAAAATATACGCAAATCGTCTATACCGTTAACATGGTCAGAATGATCATGCGTTAATATAGCACAATCCAATGCTTTTATCTTTTCACGAACTAGCTGATATTTAATATCATAACCGAAATCAACCAATATTTGAGTGTTTTCATCGTTAATATATATTGCTGATCTAGTCCTTTTGTTGTACTTTGAACTTGAGAGGCATACCTCGCAATCGCAGCCAATAACCGGTACGCCGATAGATGCTCCGCATCCTAATATCGTTACTTGCAACATAAAATATTTAAAATAAATGTTTGAAGCTTTTTATAATTTTCACGGCTTAAATCAAGAAATATTTTTATTTCTTAATAGAATAACAAATATCGGTATATTACCATATTTTTTGGAGTTTATCTCCTTTTGTTTTAATATTACAAATTTTGCCGTAATATATATTTTATACTGGATATATTTTTATATTCAATTAAAGAAAATTAAAAATTTTAATCAACTACAAGGAGCGTTTTGGGGAAAGTATAATAAACTAATAGAGATTGGGATAATTTATACAATCTTTGGTCTAACATTTACCGCACTTAAATTTTCGGTTAACTTTCCAAGACCCTTTTGTAGCCAGCCTTTAAATAGTTTTATAACAATTATAAATTTGCAGGTTGAAAGATGCTTATCAAGCTTTCCCAGCAGCCACGCAGGGCTTGCGTTTTTAGTTACTTACTTTGCCTGGTCTTATCTTAATTTGTCGTTAAAAATAATAGCAATTTTCATTATCGGCTTAGTATCACTAGCACGTATAAGCTTAGCTATGCATTACCCGGCCGATATAATTTACGGGATTATTATTACGGCGATAATTATAGTAATCGGCAAACAAGTTTATAAAATTTTTGCCGATAATATAATAAGGTCTTTAGGGGAATTTATCGTAAATGCCGGTTTTAGAGAAAACTGAAGTTATAGCCGACTGCAAACCTCGTCATCACAAGAAGCGTTGGGCGTTGTTGCGTGGATCATAATTTACCGTATTATGGTTATTACAAGTATGGTGTCATACCGTGGCTTGACCCACTGCTGTACGAACGTTTAAATAAAGAGGTGAAAATTCTGTCATTCCGTGGCTACGACCACGGAATCCAGAAAAAACCTTAATAAAAAGACTGGATGCCGTGATCAAGTCACGGCATGACACCGTACGCTTTGCAAAAATTCGATCCATGCAACAAAGCCTTCCAGCATAGGCGAGAATCCAGACTTTTTTTGTCATGCCGAACTTGATTCAGCATCTCTTGTAGTATATCCTGAAATAAATCTGTGTTGTACGAACGTTAAAGAAAAGGCTGTGTCATGCCGTGACTTGATCACGGCATCCAGAAAAATAAAGCAGTATTAGGCTTATTTTAGAGTCTTTTTATGACATTATAGACTGGATTCCGTGGTCGTAGCCACGGA
>JAJIYK010000038.1 GCA_020881235.1 Rickettsia endosymbiont of Oxypoda opaca
GTAAATTAGAAAAACTTAAAATCAAAACTAAGCTTAATCATTTTGCGATAAAGTATAAATTATTGCTAAAAGCTAATCAGATAGCCTTTAAGGAATTGCATAATATGATTGCTACTACTGCTTAGTGCGTAACATGAGTTTGTAATAAACCGAGCCTGCAACTCTAATTGGTTGATGTGCCAGCTTAAAATGTAAATCGCCACCCACAGATAAAGCTATTTTGTGCCTTAGCTCTAGCAATTGTTTTAAATCCTCACCGCTCGCAGCCTCCATTAATTGCCAATAAACATGTAGCTTAGTATGACCCTCGCTAGTTACACCTCCCGACTCAACAACCATTGTAGCCTTACCTAAAGCCTGCTCTAAGCTAGCTAATTTGCTTTCAGTATCGCCGTCATCAATATCGATTAGCAGCACTTGCATTTGTAATATATCGCCGCTAGAAGCTTGCCCATGTTCTGCAACCACTCCAGGGATTACATAAAATGCTGTTTGCCTTTGATTTGCTGCCATTGCAAAATTAAACGCTTTAACGGCTTTATCATCGTCGCAGTCAATCCAACTATTGGCAGGGGGCTTATGATTAGCCCCGCCTTTCTCTTGAAACGATCGCAACGGAATTAATCCGTCTAAATAACCGAATACCATCCAAAAATAGGCTTTAATATCATCCTTTACGGGTAAAATATCACTCATGCTACTTATTCCACGGCAAGACTATTGTTGTTTCAGGCTCATCCCAACATTGTGAGCGATAAACGCATATTTTGCATTCAAACACCTCTTTACTATTAAAGCCTCGTGGTAATGTTTCCCCCGACTCGGTAGCTTTGATAATATTCACAGCCTTATCGCTCATCCTCTGGGCTAACTCGGCATCAAACGGGATAAGTTCGGCGTATATTTCCGAGGTATCTTTATTAATCGCCGTAAATAAACAAGGATTTTTAGAAATACCGCAAATTGTTTCCTCCATATAAGCCTGATATAAAGCAATTTGTGCAGCATAGACGGGCTTAGATAGTACTAAACCCTTCTTAACTGTTTCCCGCCAGTTTTTGCCGTTCATTGTTTTAGTTTCCCATAGCATCGGACAAGATAACTTTAAATCACCTGGGGTATTAACTATAATCCCGTCAATATGTCCGGCAATTCTACTATCCGCTACCTTAAAACCAAACTGCTTACCTTCTTCGTTTTTGGTAACAAGCTCAAACCCTGCAAGGCTTAACCAATTAATAGCTAGCTCCTCGAATAAATGCCCTGCTGCAAAAATACGTATAGCGTGTGGATCAAACGAGGTGGCAGTACCAAATTTAGAATATTGATATTCATATTGTAAAGCTCTTGAGCATGGCATCCCTAAACGAGATGCTCCTAAATATTTACGTGCCGGTTCCATTTGATGCTTAAACCATAACCCCATATCTATATGTTTATTTACTTGCTCCGTTATTGTGTTTAAGCTGACGTTTTTGTGATTAAAATCCAGCATTATTACCTCCACCCCGCTATGTCGGTTATATCAGCGTTATTATCCATAAACTTTGCATAATCCTTATGGCTTGGGTCTACGGCAATTTTAATAACGTTTTTTTCATTGCCCGACTGGTCAACTTCCGTATCAATTTTAGCTACAAACTCCAAGCCGTCTAGATCACTAAAATTGTTAATCTTGCGGGCATATTTGGCATATTCCGAATCGTCCTTATCGCTAAAACCTCTGGCAGAGTTGAGAATAGAGCGAATAAATCCCCTACCGATATCGCCCCAGCTATTATTGTTCTTCTCGCTATAAAGTCCGATCATGCTCCAAATCCTCCGTTTAGCATATTCACCTGTTAAAATGGTAAATTCGCAATCTAAGTAAATCGCTCCGCTTATATTGTTGCGAGTAGCATAACCGCCTAGCCAGCCTTGAGCTTCATCGTTATAACCGCCGTGCTTTATTCTAAGATTTACCTTGGCTATTGTCCCTTTTGGGATTAAATCAAAGTTTGCTTGATTAGTTGCGGTATTAAAATCGTAGTAATTTGTAATATTCATAATGTTACTCCTTAATTAATTGTTGTTTATTTTTAGTTGTAGTAGTTACTTGTGTTATTTGAGGGGTTAAGTCTTTGTGAATAGGCTTTGTACTTCCCTTAATCTTTGCCATGAGATTACCCAGATGCGACGGCTCAATCATTTCCAGCTTCCCCGACCGATCTTTAGCAGGGTAGCCGTAAGGGTTTAAAGTATGGTTGATGAAACTCCGAGATTCCCCTTTTTCGGTTTTTACCTGTGCCATAGTTATAACTTGGTCAACTATCCCCGGTAACTCATTGGCGGTTTTACTGCCGTCTATCTGCAAGCCGAATGTCCGACGATTATATTCGTCTTGCTTCTCTTCCAATATCCCGACAAACCAGATATTTTTAGCCCTTGCATGCTGCAAATGCGTCAGCCAGGTAATCATTTCTTGACCATGTAAGCCGTACATACTCCGCATGTCTTCCTTGCCGGTTCTCTCGCTAATGGCTTGCGGTTGAGATTTACACCACCCTAAACATAAGCGTCCTGCAACCGTTATGGACATGACGGCTAATTAGCAAAAAGCTAATTAAAGCCGTGACTATAAATATTTTAAAAAAGGAAAAATTAGTTTAATTTCTTAATATCACAGTATTAAAGTCATTAACCTATAATTTAAATTAATGGTTATTATGAAATTAAAAGAATGGGCTGAAGTACTAGGTTTAACTGTAGCAGAAACGGCAAAGAAGCTGGGATTACCTTACAATAAAGTTTACGGTTACATGTTTGGGGCAATTCCAAAAGATGAAAAAACTATGAAAAAAATTTATGAGGCTACAGATGGATTAGTTACGGCAAATGATTTTTACAATATCACGCCTGAATTTATATTAGAGGCACAACTGAAGCAATTACAAAAGGAAAAATTAAGAAGAGCATTACATTAAATGAAAAACTATAAAACATTTAAGGAGGAAATTATGAAATTATTAACATGGATGAATATTCACAAATTAAAGACGCAGGAGACAGCTAAATTATTTGGCGTAACGTATTCTCATATTTACAAGTACGTATACGATAAAGCAATTCCTAAGCCTTCTATTATGAAAAAAATCGCTTGCATTACTTGTGGGGCGGTTACCGCTAATGATTTCAACAATATTACTACTGAAGGGATAGAAAAATATTGGCAGGAACAAGAGGAAAAAAAGAAAACGACAAATAAAGAGGATTAACATTATGAACCACAAAACAATATTAGCCCTAGACCTTGGCACTATAACAGGCTGGGCTTTGCACTACAATAACGGCAGCATTACCTCGGGTACGGAAAACTTTAAAATGGATAAATTTGAAGGCGGCGGCATGGTATTTGTACGCTTGCAACGATGGCTTTCAGAACTTAGAAGCACTACAAAGGGGTTTGATGAAGTTTATTTTGAAGCGGTACGGAGTCACAAGGGAACAGATGCCGCTCATAAATACGGCGGTTTCTTAGCCCACGTAATGGCTTTTTGTGAGCATCACCAAATCCCTTATTTAGGTGTGCCTGTCGGTACTATCAAAAAGCATATAACAGGTAAAGGTAACGCTAATAAATATGACATAATAAAGGCTGTTAAGAAAAAAGGCTTTACGCCGATTGACGATAACGAAGCCGATAGTTTGGCTTTAATGGATTATGTTCTAGTA
>JAJIYK010000039.1 GCA_020881235.1 Rickettsia endosymbiont of Oxypoda opaca
GTAAATTAGAAAAACTTAAAATCAAAACTAAGCTTAATCATTTTGCGATAAAGTATAAATTATTGCTAAAAGCTAATCAGATAGCCTTTAAGGAATTGCATAATATGATTGCTACTACTGCTTAGTGCGTAACATGAGTGATTTTATAAAAACTAATAGGGTATTATCTCTTTCCGGAGGCGGAGTAAAGGGCATAGCTGAATTAGTAGTACTTACTGAAATTGAAGAAAGAACAGGTAAATCTATATCCGAATTATTTCCTATTATTGCGGGTACCAGTGTTGGAGGGTTAATAGCTGCCTTATTGACCATTCCTAAAGAAGAAGGTTCAAAAGAAGCCAAATATTCAGCAAAAGATGCATTAGAAATATTTACTAACAGTGCTTCCGAGATTTTTCCTAACGTATTTTTAGGACCATTAAAACAGCTATTTACACATAAATATAGTCAAGCTTCTTTAAAAAAAATATTAGACAAATATTTAGAAAATAATAGGTTAAGCGATACTACTTCTCGTCTTATTATTCCGGTAACCGATTTAAATGCTAAAGAAAAAGAAGCCATAATTTTTGATAGTGATGATAATTATAGTTCACATTTTAAAGTAAAAGATATAATACTTGCAACAACTGCAGCACCGACTTTTTTTAAACCCGTTACAAATAGGGAAGATACTAAAAGCCATCAAGAAGGAGATATATATGCTTATGCGGATGGGGGGCTTGGAGCAAACCGTCCGGCTTATGAAGTTTTAAAAACACTTAAAAAAGGTCATACTAGAACTGAACAAGCAGAAATTCTAGATCATACGATGATTTGTTCTATTAACTTTAATAACGATATGGAGCTAAATACGTCAATACCGAAAATTGGTTTAGACGGAAGATTAGGATGGTTGCTTAAAGGTAAAATACTAGAGAGAGTCATGCAAGGTAATGAAAATTTATCTACGGCAGAAGTTAAGGCTGATTTACCCGGAGAAGATGAATTTATTGAAATATCAATCCCTATTACCAAAGAAACGGCGAGCTTGGATAATGCAAGTTCCAAAAATATGGAAAATTTGATAGCAGTAGGGCAAAAATATATAGCAGAAAATAGCGAAGCGATCCAAAAATTATGTGATAATTTACTTGATAATATTAACAAGGAACAAGGGCTTAATACAACAGAAAGTCTTCCTGAAATTACTGCCGATAGTGCAGATATTATTAACGGTAGCGGTGATGAGGAAGGATTTGATAAAGAACAAGTTTTAACAATAATACGAGAATATGCTGAAGCATTTTGTGAAAAAAACCCTCTTTTAAAAGAAAATATAGATAAATTTTTTAATGCATTAAAAAATTATACTTACGATGAACTAGAAAAATTAGTTTTAAACTTTAATGAGTTAGGAGACCTTAGTGAAAATGAATTAGACGTATTTGTTACAAATTTTAATATGTTAGAAAATTATACTAGCAATAACCTACAGAATTTAATTTTAAATTTATCTGCAATTACTAACGAAATCTCAAATTCACAAAGTAATTTCACTCCCTTTACTAGTTGCAGTATTGAAGCATTAAAGGAAGATTCACCGCTTGAAGGAATTGATATAGAAACAGATGATGTATATGCTTAATCTGTAACTAATAAAAACTCTGTCATTGCGAGCGATGCGAGCGACTAAAGGCGTTGTTGCGTGGCTCGATTTTACCTCGTCATTGCGAGGAGGCATTTATGCCGACGTGGCAATCCAGTTTTTGTCATTCTAGTTCCTTGATCACGGCATCCAGTCTTTTTATTAAGGTTTTTTCTGGATACCGTGGTCAAGCCACGGTATGACACAGTCTTTTTCAACGTTCGTACACTAGTCCGCACCTCCTCGCAAGACATACTTACGCTTTAATCGAGCGTTCTAGAAATTTTAATTCAGCCTCTATTTCAGATTGTGCAAATACTACATCCCTCAAACGATAATTTTTTCGTTGTAAATCATATTCCCTCATATCGGAAGCAAAAAAACCGAATACCAGCATTATAGTTAATTTACTAATAAATACTAATCCTTGAATATTAATTGTCGTTACAATTATATTAATTATTATAACTAAAAATAAAGCTAGCCATATTTTATGATAAACTGCCCAAAAAACATTAAACAGCAAAGCTCTCCATGAAAATCCTTCTCTAACAATAATAAAATTATTACTTTTTTGTTCAGGATTGATATATATTGCGTATATATTCATTAATAAGCCTTGAAATTTAAGAAAAAATAATTAACTAAGACAGGTATATATTATCTAATTAACTGTTAAATATCAATATTTAAAATTTTTCATTATGTCAAATAATCTAGACTTACACGGCACTACAATACTTTGTATAAAAAAGAATGCAGAAGTAATTATAGCTGCTGACGGGCAAGTGTCGCACGGCAATACAATATTAAAAGCCGGTGCCCGAAAACTTAGAACTATCGCCAATAATAAAATTATCGCTGGTTTTGCCGGTTCTACTGCCGATGGGCTTGCTTTGTTTGAAAAGTTAGAAGCGAAATTAGAAAAATATTCTCATAATTTGCTTAGGAGTTCCGTGGAACTTGCCAAAGATTGGCGTAGCGATAAATATTTACGACGTTTGGAGGCAATGATGATAGTTGCCGATAGTGATCATATCTTAATTCTAACCGGCAATGGTGACGTAATTGAACCTGAAAATAATGTAGCAGCAATAGGCTCCGGCGGGCTGTTTGCGTTAGCGGCCGCTAGAGGTTTAATGTCTTGCGATAACAATTTAACGGCAGAGGATATTGCATTAAAATCAATGAATATAGCTGCTGATCTCTGTGTTTTTTCTAACCATAATATTATTCTGGAAAAAGTTGTATGACTGCTACTCAAAAAAAAGATTCTATGGGATTTACCCCTTCTCAAATAGTTAGCGAACTTAATAGATTTATTGTCGGGCAAGACAAGGCTAAAAAAGCGGTGGCTATTGCTCTTAGAAATCGTTGTCGTCGTAAAAATATTACAGGTATGCTCCGTAATGAAATTGTTCCTAAAAATATTTTAATGATTGGACCTACAGGGGTCGGTAAAACCGAAATCGCTAGAAGGCTTGCGGGTCTTAGCGGTTCACCGTTTTTAAAAATAGAAGCGACTAAATTCACGGAAGTAGGATATGTCGGGCGTGATGTTGAATCAATAATACGTGATCTTGTAGAAATAGCGGTTAATACTCAGAAATCTCAAGCTAAAATTGAAGTAAATATCAACGCTAGAGAAAAAGTAATAGAAAGGATATTAGATAGCTTAGTCGGTAAGTCTTCTAGTACAGAGACCAGAGAAAAATTTCGTGATAAAATTTTAAGCGGTGCACTTGATGAGACCGAAATTGAAATAAATATTGCCGATACTACTCCGCCTTTAGGTAGCGGTAATTTTGAAATTCCCGGCATGCCCGGTAGCTCTATGGGTGTTCTTAATTTAGGTGATATGCTTGGTAGAGCTTTAGGAAGTAGTAAAACTAAACTGAAAAAAATGCTTGTTAAAGAAGCAATGAATATCATCCTTTCGGAGGAGTCGGAAAAATTAATAGATCAAGAAAAAATTATAGGGCAAGCTATAAATTTAGTTGAAAATGACGGGATAGTGTTTATTGATGAAATCGATAAAATAGCTTCTAATTCTGCATCAAGTGCAAAGAGTTCAGAAATAAACCGTGAAGGAGTTCAAAGAGATTTACTGCCTTTAATCGAAGGAACCAGCGTTAATACTAAATACGGGTCGGTTAAAACCGATCATATATTATTTATTGCCTCAGGAGCTTTTCATTTAACAAAACCTGCCGATTTATTGCCGGAACTGCAAGGTAGATTACCGATTAGGGTGGAATTGCATCCGTTAACTAAAGATGATATGGTGAAAATATTACTGGAACCGGAAGCGAGTTTAATCAAACAATATTCGGCTTTACTTGCAACGGAAGGAGTAGAGATAGAGTTTACTGCAGAAGCTACGGAAAAAATTGCTAGTTACGCTACGACTGTTAACTTAGAAGTAGAAGATATTGGTGCCAGAAGGTTACACACGATCCTTGAAAATTTATTAGAAGATATAAGTTTTAATGCTAGCGAGATGAAAGGGCAAAAAGTCACTATAGATAAAGAATTTGTGGAAAAACAATTATCAAAAATAATAACTAATCTTGACTTAGCAAATTTTATATTGTAATATGATTTTTCAACTGAAGGTAGAAATTAATTAAAAAGGATCACGCCGTGACTTGATCAGCGTTGTTGCGTGGCTCGAGAAATGGTTTCAATGTCATTCTAGTTCCTTGATCACGGCATCCAGTCTTTTTATTAAGGTTTTTTCTGGATACCGTGGTCAAGCCACGGTATGACACCATACTTGTAATAACCATAATACGGTAAATTATGAGCAACACAGGTACAAGCCACGGCGAGGCATCCCTTCAGGTGAACCGAGGCTAAACACAAACAACAAACTCATGATAGTCCACATTGCTAGCTTAACATTTAACGGGATCGAAATTACCGATGTTGATGTGCAAGTACAGATATCGCCGGGTATTCCGTCTTTTACTATAGTAGGGCTTGCCGATAAAACTATTGCGGAATCAAAAGAACGAGTAAAAGCTGCCCTTTCTTCGATCGGGCTTGCACTGCCTACCAAGAAAATTCTAATAAATTTAGCACCCGCCGATTTAGTTAAAGAAGGAAGTCATTTTGACCTTGCTATTGCTTGTTCTATACTTACGGCAATGAATATTTTGCCTAATATTGAAATACAAGAATATCTTATAATGGGTGAATTATCGTTAGACGGTTCTATTTTACCGGTCAATGGAGCTTTGCCGGCAGCAATTGGAGCTTTAGCACGCGGTAAAGGGCTTATCTGCTCACGCCAGAACGGTTCAGAAGTTGCTTGGTCCGGTAATAATAAACTTTTAGTAGCCGGTAATTTAATTGAATTAGTCAATCATTTTAAAGGTTCACAAGTTTTAACGGCTCCTGAGCCGCAAGCTGATAATAGCGTAATAAATTATCCCGATTTTAGAGATATAAAAGGTCAAAAAACCGTAAAAAGAGCTTTGGAAATTGCAGCGGCAGGAGGACATAATCTTTTAATGTTCGGTCCTCCGGGTACCGGTAAATCAAGGTTAGCTCAGTGTATGCCGGGAATATTGCCTAAAATGTCTTCGGAAGAAATTTTAGAATGTAGTATCGTTGCAAGCATTGCCGGTAAACTTTCAGGGGGTAAACTTACTAGGGTTAGACCGTTTAGAGCACCGCATCATTCTTGTTCGATAGCTGCGATGGTAGGGGGCGGAGTAGGGAAAAAAGTTAAACCAGGGGAAATTTCGTTAGCTCATAACGGGATATTATTTTTAGACGAATTGCCTGAATTTCCACAATATGTTATCGAATCTTTAAGGCAACCGATAGAGAACGGCGAAATATTAATTTCACGGTCAAATTCCCATATAAAATATCCGGCAGATTTTCAGTTAATAGCTGCCATGAATCCATGTAAATGCGGTTATTTAAGCGATCCTTATAAAGCATGCGTAAAAGCTCCTAAATGCGGGAGTGATTATCAAATGAAAATATCAGGTCCTATTATGGACAGGTTTGATTTAAATATAGAAGTTTCTAATAATATGAATTTTTTAAATTATAATAATCATCCGGAAGAGGAAAATTCCGGCGATATTGCTGTCCGAGTGGAAAAAGTCCGTCTTATACAGCAAAAAAGATATGAAGGATATAATATCAAAACAAATAATCGGTTAGACGGGCAGTTGCTAGTAGATTATGCAATGCCTATAGATGATGGGAAAGAATTGTTAAATGAGGCGGCAGTAAAATTCCGATTATCTATGCGTGGTTATAACAAAATCCTCCGAGTAGCAAGAACTATTGCCGATCTTGAGGATTCAGATAAAGTATATAAGTTACATATTGCTGAAGCATTAAGCTACAGAAAAATGGATTTTAATAATAATGCCGTTTCAAGATAGGCGTTGCTGCGTGTCTCATAATTTACCGTATTATGGTTACTACAAGTATGATGTCATACCGTGGCTTGACCCTGTGTTGTACGAACGTTAAAGAAAAGGCTGTGTCATACCGTGGCTTGACCACGGTATCCAGAAAAATAAAGCAGTATTAGGCTTATTTTAGAGTCTTTTTATGACATTATAGACTGGATTCCGTGGTCGGAGCCACGGAATGACAGAATTTTCACCTCTTTATTTAAACGTTCGTACACTATTCGTACACTAGAGGGCTTGACCACGGTATACAGAAAAAACCTTAATAAAAAGACTGGATGCCGTGATCAAGGAAC
>JAJIYK010000040.1 GCA_020881235.1 Rickettsia endosymbiont of Oxypoda opaca
ATAAAGCAGTATTAGGCTTATTTTAGAGTCTTTTTATGACATTATAGACTGGATTCCGTGGTCGTAGCCACGGAATGACAGAATTTTCACCTCTTTATTTAAACGTTCGTACAGCAGTGGGTCAAGCCACGGTATGACACTAAACGCTTTGCAAAAATAGGTTCTGTGGATATTTATCAAATCACTTATTTAATACTTCTAACATAGTTTTACCGATATCGGCGGGCGATCTGGTAATAGTCACGCCGGCACTTTGCAGAGCTTCCAGCTTATCCTCGGCTGAACCTTTACCGCCAGATATAATAGCACCGGCATGCCCCATTCTTTTACCCGGCGGTGCGGTAATACCGGCGATGAAACTTACTATCGGTTTTTTTATTTTTGAATGTTTAATAAATTCAGCAGCTTTTTCTTCATCATCTCCACCAATTTCACCGATTATAATAATTGATTTTGTTTCTTCATCTCTTAAAAACATTTCAATACAATCAACGAAATTAGTACCGTTAACCGGATCGCCGCCAATCCCTACACAAGTTGATTGACCTAACCCCACCTCGGTAGTTTGTGCGACCGCTTCGTAAGTTAAAGTACCGGACTTTGAAATAACGCCGACTGAACCTTTTTTATGGATATGACCCGGCATAATGCCAATTTTACACTCGTCCGGCGTAATCACGCCCGGGCAATTAGGACCGATTAATCTGGTTTTAGAACCGATAAGCACCCGCTTAACCTTTACCATATCAAGCACCGGTATCCCTTCGGTAATACATACGACGATTTCAATGCCCGCATCTATCGCCTCTAATATAGAATCGGCAGCATGAAGCGGCGGTACATAGATAACGCTGGCGTTAGCTCCTGTTTTTACTTTTGCTTCGTGAACGGTATTATATACGGGCAGGTCAAGGTGAGTGTTCCCACCTTTGCCGGGAGTTACCCCGCCGACCATTTTTGTCCCGTAGATTATTGCTTGCTCGGAATGAAAGGTTCCTTGTGAACCGGTAAATCCTTGACAGATTACTTTAGTATTTTTATTGATTAATATTGCCATTTTTGCCTTATTTATTATTATTTTTTAGCTTTTCATGTCATTTTTCAGCTAACACGGATACCAAAATCGTCATTGCGAGCGGGTATTGTTGCATGGATACCCCAAACGTCATTGCGAGGAGGGACGTAGTCCCGACGTGGCAATCTAGGAAAAAAATAACAAATACTACTATGAAAATTATTATTTTCTGGATTGCCACGCTCCTTGCAGTCGCTCGCAATGACGAGTATGAGTATATTTTTCTGGATTCCCGCTTTTGCGAGAAGGCGTTGTTGCGTGAATCATAATTTACCGTATTACGGTTATTACAAGTATGGTGTCATACCGTGGCTTGACCACGGTATCCAGAAAAAACTTAATAAAAAGACTGGATGCCGTGATCAAGTCACGGCATGACACCGAACGCTTTGCAAAAATTCGATCCACGCAACAATGCCTCACGAGAATGACACGGATACCGGTATTATTTAATCGCTTCAACAATTTTACTTGCCGCATCCGCTAAGTCATGTGCTGGGATTATTTCTAAACCGGAATTAGATAAAATATCTTCTCCTTTTTCAACGTTAGTGCCGGCAAGACGAACTACTAGCGGAACTTTTATACCAATCTCTTTAGCAGCGGCAATAATGCCTTCGGCTATAATATCGCAACGCATAATACCGCCAAAAATATTCACTAAAATACCTTGTACGGCTTTATCCGATAAAATAATTTTAAAAGCCTCTTTAACTCGTTCACGATCAGCTCCACCCCCGACATCAAGAAAATTTGCCGGTGCTGCACCGTAAAGCTTAATAATATCCATAGTAGCCATAGCAAGACCTGCACCGTTTACCATACAACCGATATTTCCGTGCATCTTCACGTAGCTAAGTCCGGCATTTGAAGCTCTAGTCTCTAATGGGTCTTCTTCATCGTTATCACGCATAAATAGAATATTTGAATGCTTAAATAAAGCATTATCGTCAAAAGTAATTTTTGCATCTAAAGCAAGCAATTCCCCGTCTGTCGTGACTATTAAAGGATTAATCTCAATTTGTGCCGCATTGTTATCTATAAAAGCATTATAAACTGCTTCAATGATTTTCTTCATTTGCTTTACTTGGTCATCTTTAAACCCTAATTCATAAGCAATGCCTCGTGTATGAAATGCTTGCAAACCTGTTGCCGGATCGACAAAAAACTTAATTATTTTTTCAGGGGTTTTATCAGCTACCTCTTCAATATCAACACCGCCTTCAGAAGAAGCTATAAACGCAATGCGGCTACTCGATCTATCAAACACGACGCTAAAATAATATTCTTTAAAAATATTCTTTCCTGATTCGATATAGAGGCGGTTAACTTTTTGTCCTTCCGGTCCTGTTTGGTGAGTTACTAAATTAATGCCGAACATATCATGTGCCACTTTTTTAGCTTCTTCTTTACTTTTTACAACTTTAACTCCCCCGGCTTTTCCTCTTCCGCCCGCATGTATTTGAGCTTTAACAACATATACTTCAGCGTTTAAGCTATCAATAGCCGCATTAATATCTTGCGTTTTTGTGATTACTACACCGGTAGAGGTAGGCACGCCGTATTTCCTTAAAATTTCTTTTGCCTGATATTCATGAATATTCATATTTTACAATTTCTCTGAAGGATTAACTAGCTAATAGTATAATAATTTATCTTTAATCTGTAAAGATTTTATAGAGGATACTTCTCAATGTAATATTTATCCTTATCACGTAAATCGAGAGTCTTATAATTTTGGTTGAACAATTTATTTGCTTTGTTTAAAGCATCGATATATTTTAAGGCTTCTTCAGTTCCTGTTTCAGACATTTTAACTGTAATATTCCCCTCAAGGTTTAAGTCCCATCTACGATCCCCGCAGCGTACGGCAGATAAGGATTTAGTCATTAGAGCCGGATATTTTTTTAACTCCTCCACCAATTTACTAGCATAGATATTAGCACCGTTGCCGACCACATGTAATAAATGCGGAAAAGGTTCGATATTTTTAGTAATCTCATAACCTTCTTCATCAATTAGAAAAAGCTGTCTATTAATTTGCCAAATGGCGATAGGCTCACGTTCAAATAATTTGATATAGACGGTATTTGGTAACCGCCTGCCGACATAGACGTCTTTAATCCATTTATTATTTTTTAAATTATTTCTAATTTCACTTAAGTTAAGGGCAAAAATAGGAGTACCCTTATCGGCATTTAAAACTTTTAATATATTAGATTCTAGAACATTTTGTTGCCCTTCTATTACGACATTTTCAAGCCTAAACCCCATATTTGCCGTCGATTCATAAATATTTTGTGCTATTTTATGCTTTGTAGAAGCAAAATATTTTGTAAAAAAAAACAAACCTACAAAAATAATTAATGCAATTTTAATAATAAATATCATTCTAGTATAGATTAGTCCAATCTTTCTACGAAGTGAGATATTAGTTTTTTTTACCTTATTTTTTTTGTTAGAGTTTTGTTTTTTTCTCATGAGTCAAAGCTTGCCGTCTTTAAAATTTCTTCAATTAAAGTAATAAAATTTATGCCGCTATAAGCTGCTATCTCCGGTACTATCGATAAAGGCGTCATACCGGGATGGGTATTTATCTCAAGAGCAATTAATTTATTTGTTTGATCTTCTAAAATAAACTCTACTCTTGCTACTCCCTTGCAATGCATGGTTTTATAGATTTTTTCAGATTTTGCAAGCAATTCCGAATATATTTCGGAAGGTATCGGTGCAGGGCATAAATGCCGGGCAAATCCTTCCGTGTATTTAGTTTCATAATCATAAAAACGATTTTTTAAAAGTTTAATCTCTAAAGCTCCTAAAGCTTTGCCGTTTAAAACCGCTACTTGTAGCTCCCGCCCTTTTATATATTTTTCTATCATTACTTCATCGCCGTAAGGAAAATCATAATCGGCAAAGTTAAAATCATCTTCCGCAAAAATGATCTCAACCCCGATACTTGAACCTTGCGTGAGTGGCTTGATTACATACGGACGCGGCAGCGGATCACTTTTAATATTATCACTTTTATTTACTATAATGCTCTCCGCCATAGTAATATTATTTGCCGTGAACCAAGCACGGGAATGTATTTTATTAAATGCTAAAGCAGAGGTAAGTATGCCGCTATGCGTATATGGAATACGCATAATATTTAATAGCCCCGGTAAGCAACCGTCTTCGCCATATGTGCCATGCAGACAGTTAAAAACAATATCGGGTTTTATCTCTAGAAGCTTTATAGCAATATCTGCACCCATATCTATAAAAGTAACCTGATACCCTGCATCTGTTAATGCTTTGTTAACTCCTTCAGCCGATACTAACGATACTTCCCTTTCGGCAGACATCCCCCCGCCAACAACGGCAATATGTTTTTTGCCGCTACTAGTTAGTATTGTAACTTTAGAATTCTCTACCCAACATGTTTGATATTTATGCATAATTACTTTCCTGTTTTTTATTATATAATATCATATCAAGCACGAATGTCATACCGTGGCTTGTCCTGTGTTGTTGCATGGCTCTTGAAAAGTGCTAGGTTGTCATACCGGGGCTTGTCCCCGGTATCCAGGAAATAACTTAGTTGTTTAGGTATTCTCTCTGGATTCCATAAATAAATCACGGTATGACGGAAGAAATATCAAAGCCTAGCAATAAAGCCAGCTTGTCCATGGGATCTAGAAAAATTATAAAACAATTTCCTCATATAAATCATGCCACTCTGGATTTTTAGACTCAATTAAATTTAGTTTCCACTGTCTTTTATATTCTTTTAATAATTTTTCACGATTAATTGCAGCTATAATATCGTCATATTGCTCAAAATAAACTAATTTATTTATGTTATACCTAGAGGAAAAACCCTTAATTATTTTATGCTTATGTTCATAAGTACGCTTTATAATATCTGAAGTAATTCCAATATATAATGTACCGTTACGTTTACTAGCTAATATATATAAATAATTAATATATATAAATAATACTGTTTCATTATATTATTAAATTTTCTGGATACCGTGGACAAGCCACGGTATGACATATCAATCCCTTTTCCCTATCCGTTTAATTTCCCACTCTAACTTAACACCGCTATCTTCAAATACTTTTTGTTGTATAAAATTGCCTAAATCTTCGAGCTCTTTAGCAGTTGCGTTACCATGATTTATCATAAAGTTACAATGAAGCTCTGAAATAGAAGCGTCGCCTATTCTATATCCTCTAAGACCCACTTTGTCAATAAGTTGCCAAGCTTTATATTTCCCATCCTTCGGATTAGCAAACGTACTGCCGCCGGTGCGTTCTTTTATCGGCTGGGTTTGCGATCGTGCATTATTTATTTCATTCATCCGCTGCATTATATCTTCTTCGCTACCCGCTTTAGCCTTAAAAATAGCTTTAGTAATAATTATATCTTTCGGCAAACTATTACCACGATATTTAAAACCTACTTCTTCATTAGAAAAAATTAAAGTTTTTCCGGAAAAATCAACTGTTTCTATTTCTACTATAATATCTTTAAATTCGGAATTATAAGAACCGGCATTCATCGCAACACCGCCGCCGATAGTTCCAGGGATCCCCACTAAAAACTCAAAGCCGCTAATAGAATTAGCCTGACAGAATTTGGCGAGATTATAATTAAGGCAGCCGCTACCAACAACAAGGCGGTTATCTTTAGTAAGCTCAATATTAGTAAAATTTTGTCCAAGCTTTATTACGTAGCCTTCTATCCCGCCGTCTCTAATAATTATGTTGGAACCTGCCCCTAAAATCGTTACCGGTAATTCTTGGTTGTTTTGGTGCAAAAAACTTACTAAATCATCAGTGTCGGCAGGCTTAAAAAATATCTCGGCATTGCCGCCTACTTTAAACCAAGTCAGATGCTTTAAATTATAATCTCTTCTATACTCACCTCGAATTTTGGGTAGTTTCATAAAAAACCCCGAGAGATACCATTCTCACAATAAGGTGGCATTGTTGCATGGTTCGAAAATATAAGAAAATTTCTGATGTCATTCCCGCGAAAGCGGGAATCCAGAAAATAATATTTAATTATTAATACAGTATTTATAGTAATTTTATAATAAAAAAGCTGGATTCCCGCTTTCGCGGGAATGACATCGGATATGAAATCTATAATATCAAGCATATTATCAATCCGTACCTTTCAATTTTAGATCATTAGCCCATGTTGAAATACTGCCCGCTCCCATCATTATTATCATATCGCCTGGGCGTGCATTATCTTTAATAATTTTTGCTATATTTTGTGGAGCAATTACAAAGCTTGCTTGAGCGTGATGTTTATTTTTCGTTATTTGCTCAACTAAATCCTTACCGGTTATGCCATCTATCGGAGATTCGCCGGCTTCGTATATATCGGTAATATAAAGTATATCGGCATCGTTAAAACAAATCATAAAATCATTAAATAAATATTGTACCCTGGAATATCTATGCGGCTGAAAAATAGCAATAACTTTCCCATTTTGTTTATCGGCAATATTCTTAGCAGTAGCAAGCGTAGCTTTCACTTCCTCCGGATGATGAGCGTAATCATCGATTATAGAAGCATGATTATATTCAGCTACCTTGGTAAATCTTCGCTTTACCCCTTTAAAATTACTAAAACCGTTTTTAATAACTTTGATACCGAAATCTAGCTCTACTCCGACTGCAACGGCAGCTAAACTATTTAAAATATTATGTCTTCCGGGCGTTGGAATAGTAATTCGCTCAATAATCGTAACACCGCTTACATTCGGTAATTTAATTCTGATATCAAAAGTAGAAGAGGCAATATCAGTACTGATATTAAAAGCCTTAACATGTGCGTCATCCGAATCTATGCCGTAAGTAACAATTTTACGTTCAGTAACGGTGCTAATTAATTCCCTTACTATTTTATGATCAATACAAGCAACAGCAAAGCCGTAAAAAGGTAAATTAGTAATGAAGCTTCTAAAAGCGTTAATTAGTGTGTCAAAATCTTGATAATAATCTAAATGTTCGGGATCGATATTGGTTATTATCGCAATAGTTGATGGTATGTTGATAAAAGTAGCATCCGATTCATCAGCTTCCGCAATTAAATAATCTCCTGATCCAAGATAAGCATTTGTTGATCTATTATTAATAATACCGCCGTTAATTACCGTAGGGCATAAGCCTGCCGCTTCAAATAAACACGCTATAAGGGAAGTAGTGGTAGTTTTGCCGTGCGAGCCGGAAACCGCTACGGAGCATTTTAACCTCATTAGTTCGGCAAGCATTTCAGCACGCCTAATAATCGGAATTTTTCTTTGCAAAGCCTCTTGTATTTCCGGATTATTTTTATTAATTGCCGAGGATATCACCACGTAAGAAACATTAGTAATATTTTGTGCATGATGTCCTAAGAATATTTTTATGCCGTTTGACTCTAATCTTTTGGTATTATAATTCTCCGATAAATCAGAGCCTTGTACTTTGTAACCGAGATTATGCAGTATCTCGGCGATGCCGCTCATGCCAACGCCGCCGACACCTATAAAATGGATAGTCTCAAGGATTTGTTTAGTTCTTTTTAATTCAAGTAAAAGCATTTAATTATTTAATATAAAATTTTAGGAATAAGTCTCTTCCCACATAAGTTTTTGATACATACGTCAAGCCTTGATGTCATTCCCACGTGGATAAGGGGTTGTTGCGTGGATCGAATTTTTGCAAAGCGTACGGTGTCATGCCGTGACTTGATCACGGCATCCAGTCTTTTTATTAAATTTTTTTCTGGATACCGTGGTCAAGCCACGGTATGACAACATACTTGTAATAACCGTAATACGGTAAATTATGAGCCACCCAACAACGCCTCCCGCAGCTAAGAACGACATCGAGAATGCCGCTTTTTAATCTTTTCTTAATTCTGCTAATTCTTTTTGTAATTTTATTACTAAAATTTGCAGCTTATCAAATTCTTCTCTAGTGACATAATTACCTTTTAATATTTTATCTTCAATTAAGTTATGGCTTTTCTCTACTATATTATTAGTAACTTTTTGTGCTATGCTGCCGGCACCTATCATTACTTTTAGAATATTATTTGTTTTCATAATGTCTCTATTGATAAAGCGTGTAAACCGTTTGCTAGCTCGTCTGCAAGAAGGTTGTTAATTATACGGTGTTTTGCTATTAAACTTTTACCGATAAATAAATTTGTAGAAATTTGTACTTTAAAATGGCTTTCAATGCCAGCGTATTTATGCCCGGCATGTTTGTGGCTTTCATCTATTATTTCACAGAAATGTGGTTTTAGTGCCTTTAATTTTTCTTTTATCCGATCTATTCGAGTCATATTTCGCTATTATTCATTATATAAATTTCATATTATCATATTATATTACTAAAATAAACATGATAAAATTAATGACCGAACTAGAAATTTTCCAGTCAGAAATTGATAATTTAAAAGAAGGTACATGTTTATCTTGTAAATTAGCCAATTATTATGAAATTAAAGCTATAAGAAAAGATCGTTACCCGATAATTGAGGAACTTAATCAAATTATTGATCGAGTAAGCACGGAGCTCAATACTCCGCTTAGCTATAAAGAAATAAAAAAAGACAAAATATTATTTATCTTAAAAACGCAAGATTCGCATTTAATTAAAAATTTTGCTAGAAAACTATATTTACTTTCTCAGCTTTACACTGATTCAGGACATCCCGCTATTTACATGAACTGCTATATTGCAAGCATTCAATTCCCTCAAATAAACAATAATGCCGAGGAAATTAAAAACATTTTAAATATGCTTCTTTCGTCGCAAAACGGCGAATATTATTACCGAGAATATAACCTTGTTGATTATGACTTAGAAAATATTAAAAAATCTAATATTCAGCTTAATTTACTCCGGCAAGCCTTAGCTAAAAAAACCATGATATTTGCTTATCAGCCGATTATCGATCGCACGACTATGAAAATTCATTATTATGAATGTTTACTTCGAATACCTGATGAAAACAATAATTATATTTCCGTCGGTCCGATAATTCCTATGGCAGAAAATAAAGGATTAATTTTTGTGATTGACCAAATTGTCATTGAGATGACAATTCAAGAATTAGTTAAAAACCCTGATTTAATTCTTACCGTTAATATTTCAAATATTGGTACGACAGATGAAGCTTTATGGGAGCTTGCCGAAAATTTATTACAAACTTATGATGTACATGGTCGCTTAATTATTGAAATCACTGAAACTTCTTTTAATGAAAATTATGAAAAAATAACGTTATTTATTAATAAATTACGTAAATTCGGTTGTAAATTTGCTTTAGACGATTTCGGCTCCGGTTTTACTTCCTTTAAGCAACTACAAAATTTACCGATTGATATTATAAAAATTGACGGTAAATATGTACGTAACATTATAAGTGACGCACACAGCCAGTATTTTGTTGAAAAATTAATTAAGATTTCAGAAGATTTAGGAATAAAAACAGTAGCGGAATTTGTTGAAAACGGTGAAATAGCACAATTTTTGATTAATTTAAAAATTAGCGGCATGCAAGGAAATTTTTTCTCGGAAGCAACATTTGATAGGGTTAAGGATATTAAGAGGTGATGAGGTTTTGACCTATCCACGTTGCTCTTTATTCTCTTGTAATTTTTCTCGCAGTTTTGCAAGTCTTAAGAAACGTGCAAAGGCAAAAATCATTGAATCAATAAGACCGTCAAAGCCGAATATAAAATATCGCCTAATAAAAAAAGCTTTAAAAAAACATAATAGCATTTCCGTAACAATTCGAGCGTGCGACGGCACTTTACCGGCATTAAATAAATCTTTTGCTTGCTCTCCCGAATAAAAATTTGCTTTAGCAACCAACTGCTCAATTGAAGTACCGGAATGATGATAAGCTACGCCGTTTAAAAGGTATATTTTATTCTCAATACCCTCATTAAATACTACCGAATCATGAGTAGTGCTATCATGAGTATTGCCGAAACTAGCAAATTTTTTATTATATAACCTGATGCATTTATTATAAGGTGCAAATCGACTGGGTTTTGAATTATTACGATGTATTATTAAGAGCTTTATTTGATAAGCTAAATAACGATCTTGATTTTTGGCAGCAAAAATATACTCTATTTCATCTTGCAGCTCTTTCGATAATTCTTCATCGGCATCAATGTTAAGTATCCAGTCATTAGCACATAGTCCTTCTCCGAAAGTTTTTTGTGCAACATAGCCAGACCAAGGGTTAACGATTACTCTAGCACCTAATTTTTTAGCAATTTCTACTGTCTCGTCAGTACTTTCGCTATCAACTACAATTACTTCCTCGGCAATATTTTTTACGCTATTTATAGCTCTCGCTATTCTTGCAGCTTCATTTTTTGTAATGATAAAAGCAGAAATTTTTGTCATGTGATCTTATTAAGATAGCCTATTCATAATGTGTCCACATTCGAAGGATCTTAATAATTTTTTCTTCTTCATAAACCTCGTAAATAAGTCTATGTTGAATATTAATTCTCCTTGAATAGCAGCCATTGAAGTCACCAACTAACTTCTCGTATGGAGGGTAAGTTTTCCAAGGATTAGAACTAATTATATTTAATAATTTTTCTACGTTACTCTTCAAACCTGCTTGTTTTACCCTTTTAGCATCTTTTTTTGCATGCTTAGTATAACGAATTATATACATCTATAAAAACAATTACCAAGTTAATTTATCGCTGCATTTGTCTATTGGTTCTGCTCGCCCTTCAATTATGGATTTATGCAAACCAGGAATAGATAATAGATATAAAGTTTCTTCCATATTTCGATAATCGGCTTCTGAAATCATCACGGCTTTATTTCTTTTGCCTTTAATATAGATAGGCTTATGTGCATCAGAAACATAATCTATAAGCTTATAAAGCTTATTTCTTGCTTCACTTGTATTATATATTTCCATTACATCCTCAATTATATTAGATTTATAGCGTACTATAAACAGTACGTTTTGTCAAGCTTTTCTACAACCACCGAAGTAACCAAAACGCCGCTTTAACCACTAAAGTTAAAAGCAACGTTGCCGTTATACCGCCAAGCCACAAGATAATAAACCATTGCCAGCCTTTTAGGGAAGACATTATTTTTAAAAATTTAAGGTGTATTTTCTTAATATATTGGGTGATGAGTTGATTTTCCACGAAATATATAATAACAATAAATTGTATAACCAAGTATCACCGGTAAAAATATTCCGATACCGATTAATAACAGAGATTGCGATTCAGGAGCAGCTGCCGCTTGTGCTAAAGTTACTTGGTAAGGCACTATAAACGGCCATATACTTATACCAAGACCCAAATAACCACATAAAAATAAGAGGATTACGCATATAAAGGGCTGTACGTCATTTTCTCCACGAATAGTTTTAATTAATCTAAAGAATATTAAAGCCGTCAAAATAGGAATAATTGCCAGATATAAAATATTAGGCATGCTAAACCAACGATCGTGTATTTGCTTATTTAAAAAAGGCACCCATAAACTTACAAGTCCCATAAATAGTGCAACATAGCACGAAATATAAAGAGCGGATTTACGAGCCCATTGTTGAGTATTATCCGCCGTTTTCATTATTAACCAGCTAGAGCCGAGAAGAGCATAGCCACATATAAGGGCAAATCCCGTCATTATAGAAAAAGGAGTTAACCAGTCAAAAGCGTTGCCGGCAAATACCCGCCCTTTAACTTCTATTCCCTGCACAAAATTACCAAGCATTACCCCCTGACAAAAAGCGGCAAGCAGCGAACCGAAATGAAAAGAATAATCCCAAATATAACGATGATTTGCACGAGCTTTAAATCTAAATTCAAAAGCCACGCCACGGAATATTAAACCCAGTAACATTAATATAATGGGAATATATAAAGCCGGCATTAGAATTGAATAAGCAAGAGGAAAAGCGGCGAATAACCCACCACCGCCGAGTACTAACCATGTTTCGTTGCCGTCCCAAAACGGAGCAACGGAATTCATCATTTTATGGCGACATTCATCGGTCGGTGCAAAAGGAAATAATATACCTACCCCTAAATCAAATCCGTCTAATAAAACATAAAGACAAATCGCCGTAGCAATTAAACCGCCCCAAATAAGCGGTAAATCTATATAAGAAGCAAAATTAAGCATCAGCTTTTCCTAAATTTTAATTGCGGTATAGTTCCGTGTAGATAGCTAAACATCATTGCAAGAAGGCATTTATGCCATTGCGAGCGACTTGATCGGCGTTGTTGCATGGCTCTAAAAAAGTGCCGTATGTCATTCCCGCGAGGCATTGTTGCGTGGATCGAATTTTTGCAAAGCGTACGGTGTCATGCCGTGACTTGATCACGGCATCCAGTCTTTTTATTAAGGTTTTTTCTGGATACCGTGGTCAAGCCACGGTATGACACCAT
>JAJIYK010000041.1 GCA_020881235.1 Rickettsia endosymbiont of Oxypoda opaca
ACGAAGTGGCTGTGGCAATCCATAAAACATAATAAAATTATGCTAAAATTAGCATTTTTACTGGATTGCTTCGTCAATTTACTATCGTAAATTTCCTCGCAATGACGGAAAAACAACCTGCAAACCAACGTTCGTACAACAGTGGGTCAAGTCACGGCATGACACAGCCTTTTTGCAACGTTCGTACAACACAGTATCAAGCCACAGAATGACATTTATGTCTCTCTAATCACCTTCATTTCGCCGTCAAAAAATTTAATGCTAAATTTTTCTTTAGTTTCTGCCGCAGCTTTTGAAGATAAAAATTTACCATCCTCGCTTTTAATCATAGCAAAGCCTCGTTTAAGCACATTATTATAATCTAAGCTTGTTAGAAGCGAACTATTTAACGTTAGTTTATATTCAAAATTTTTCAAACTATTATCGATTGATTTCATCATATAACCGGTTTGATGTGTCAATTCTAATAATTTATAGGTAATTATTTTAACGGGATTAATCCTATCTTTGATAAAAGATTCAAGTTTTGTTTGTTTTTTACTAATCAAATAAGGTAAGGAATCTATCAAATTAAAACCTACTTCATCAAGTAGTTGTTGTTTATTATTAATATAATTTACAAAATATCTATGTATTTTGTTATAGTTAGAAATATGTTGTTGTTGATATTTAATTAATTGATTAATACGGTTTAGTAAAATATGCAAGTGAGATTGTAACGTATAATTTAAAATAGAAAGTACCGGTACGGCAAATTCGGCTGCCGCAGTCGGGGTAGGTGCTCTTTTATCGGCAGCCAGGTCAATTAAAGTATAATCTACCTCATGACCGACTGCTGAAATAATAGGAATTTCTGAGTTAAAAGTAGCTCGTACTAATATCTCATCGTTAAAAGGCCAAAGATCTTCTATTGAGCCGCCGCCTCGAGCAACAATTATTACGTCCGGTTTATTTATTTCCTCTAAGTTATTAAATCCTTCTATAGCTTCAGCAATTTCATTGCCGGCATTTTCTCCCTGTACGCTCACAGGCCATATTATTATCCGAGACGGGAAACGGTCGGTAATTCGGTGAATGATATCTTTTATAACTGCACCGGTTATTGACGTAACGACACCGATTTTAGTCGGTAAGAAAGGCAATTTTTTTCTTACCTTATTAAATAAACCTTCTTTGTCCAGCCGAGCCTTACGTTCATTTAAAATTTGCATCATGGCACCAAGACCAGCCGGCTCGAGGTTATCTACCGATAATTGATAACGTGAATTGCCTGAATAGCCGGAGAGTTTGCCGCTGATGACTACTTCCATTCCATCCGTCAATGGAAATTTAATTTTAGCAAGAGTGGGACGCCAACAAGTGCAAGCTAAAATAGCCGTATTTTCTTTTAAATTAAAGTAACCGTGACCTGAACTTGCTATTTTAAGACCGGAAATTTCACCTTTTACTCTAACATAACCGAAATTACTTTCTAATAATTCTTTAATTTTATTAGAAATCTCACTAACGGAAAACTCTTTAGCCGATTGGTTATCGATAAAATTATCTAGCATGGTACATATTACTTAAACGATACATTGTTACGTGGATTGAAATTAATAAAAACCCCGTCATGGCGAGGTGGCATTGTTGCGTAGATCGAATTTTTGTAAAGCGTTCGGTGTCATACCGTGGCTTGACCACGGTATCCAGAAAAAACATAATAAAAAGACTGGATGCCGTGGTCAAGCCACGGCATGACACCATACTTGTAATAACCATAATACGGTAAATTATGATCCATACAACACCACCAATACCCCTTGCCATGACGACTCTTAGAGACATGCAATAAGGTCAATACCACACGGGAATGACAAGCATTTAGCTTAGAATACTAGTCTATCTATAACAAGAGCAAGTAAATTTTTATAATCTTTTATAATTACTTTGATATATTTAATATAGCTTGCTATTATTTTTCACTATAATTATATCTTGAGTAACATTAAATGCGTCTTGTATGCAGCTTATTAATTATCATTATCATATTGCCGGTTATAGGTTTTTCGGATGCGGTTAGACAGGCTAAGGGCGTTAAAATAGATAATGTAGCTGCCGATTTTATTGAATATAATGAAAGTGAAAAGTTAATATACGCTAAAGGTAATATTAGCATCACCATGAATAATTATTTGTTAATAGCGGATAATTTACTTTACGATATAGAAAATGATATTTTATGGGCAGAAGGAAATGTTAAAATTAAGGACGAAAAAGGTAAAGTTGTTATAGGTGAAAAAGTAGTTTTAAAGGATAAATTTAAAGCCGGGGTGATTTCGGATTTTATTTTATTTTTCGGTGATAATACCCTTTTAGCATCAAAGCTTGCCGAAAGGATTGATGAAAACAAAGCTCGCCTTTATTATAGTAAATTTACGCCTTGTGAAATTACTTGCAATAAAAATCCTATTTGGCAGATTGCCGCCAAAGATACCTATGTTGATTTTGATGCAAATAGGATAACTTACAGAAATATGTTTTTTGAGGTATACGGCGTACCGATTATATATTTGCCGTATTTTTCACATCCTACTCCTTCCGCTCCTGCTTCGTCCGGTATATTAATTCCTAATGTAAAAAATGAAGGTTTAGGCATACCTCTATATTTGCGAGCCAAGCCTAATATGGATTTTACCTTAACTCCACGGATTTTTGAAAAATATCAAATTTTTGAGCTTGAAGGGCGTTATCGCTTTAATAATACTGATTCTATAATTTTTGAAGGTAATTATGGTAATTTACCGTATTTTTTAGAAAAAAACGGTAAAACAATAAAAAATGAAAAAGTTAATAGCTATCATTATGTAACAAGCGGTAATTTTATTAATAAAGAATATGCTTATGGGTTTAAATTGGAGCGTACTTCCGATAAAGCATATTTAAAAAACTATTATAATAATTATAGTTCTTATTTAACTTCTAAGGTATTTTTAAATAAAATTCACGATACTGATTATTTAGTAGCGGAAGCTATAGACCTTCAAGGATTAGGCACTAATGATAGCAAATACACCGATCCGTTAGTATTACCAAAAATTAACACAAAAAATGTTGTAAGTTTAAATGATGATAGTTATATAGTTATTGAAAATAATACTTTATTTTACAAAGAAAGAATAGGTAAGCAACTAGCAAGAACTTCATTGCAATTATCTTTTATCCATAATTTGTTAACCCCTTCCGGACAAATTTTTAATTTTAATCTTAAAGATAGAGGTGATTTTTATTTTATTCGACATGAGTATCTAAATAAAATTAGAGATCAAAAAACCTTAGCTAGAAACATACCGGAATTTCAAACCGTCTGGCGTTATCCGTTAGCGGGAGTTATCGCTAATAATATTACTTTACTTACCGAACCCATAGCCTCTTTCACGGTGGGACGCAAATTGCAACGCCGAGATAATAAATTTATTATCATTGATCCTAATAAATATGAATTGTCGGAGAAGAATATATTTTATTCAAATCGTTATAGCGGGATTGATTGTCATGAATTCGGTAATAGATTGAATTACGGGCTTAATACTACTATATCTAAACATGAAAATTATTTAGGTTTATTCTTGGGGCAGTCAAAAAATACTAAATATAGTATTGATCAGTCCGTTCATAATACCGAAAATGTCGGGAAAATTTCCGCAAGATTTTTAGAGCAATTTGAATTATTTTACGGTTTTAGGAAAGATGAACATCTTAAACCTATTCGTGATGAAATAGGCAGTAATTTTCAAAATGATAAAATTAATATTGCCGGTAGCTTTATTCAGCTTACAAACCTTAAAAAATATTATAGTATAGAAAATAAAGAACTCTCTAATAATAGAGTAAGGCAATTTTACGGAGATTTAGGGTATCGGTTAACGGAAAATTGGTTGGTCGGTTTCGGCGGACGCATCGATATATCGACACAAAAACCGCAATTACTTTCAAGAACTATTAAAGTGACATATTTTAAAGATTGTGTTAGAATTGCTGCAAAAATTTCTTCTGACTATATGGTGGATGCAAGTCGTGGGATAAAAAAAACTACTTCCTCTTGGAGTGTTACTATCGGTTTAAAAATATTAAATATGTGAGTTTAAAAATATGAAAAAATTATTGTTTATAATTACTGTTTTTTTAACTTTGAATATAGCAAAGGCAGAATTACCAAATATAGTCGCACTAGTGAATAACGAGCCGATTACTTTAAATGAGTTTCGAGCTCGTAAGAAAATGATTATGGCACTAAATAATGTTGAAAGCGTAAACGCTGCACAAGATAAGCAGCTTAGCAATTTGGCAATCAAAAGCCTAATTGATGAGGCGTTACTTTTTCAATATACTAAAGATAAAGCTATTCCCGAGGAAGAAGTAAATAACGCTATAAGAACTATCGAAGAGCGTAATAAAATGCCGAAAGGTTACCTTTTTCAGTATCTTAAAAGTAAATCTGTCGACACCAATAGTTTTATCTCACAAATTAAAGCTGAATTGGTTAAGATAAATATCTTATCCGGTTTATCAAGATCGATAAATATTAGTAACAAGGAAATAGATGCTACAATTTTGGCAAGTAATATGAAAGACGCTGAAATTTCTATGCAAATCTTCACTGCAAAAGATGAAAGCGATAAAACGCTTACGAAAATGTATAATTTAAGGAAGCACTTAAAAAGTTGTTCGAGCGTAAAAAAACCTATGTACGATAATTTTGCTACTATGGAGTTGGTTGACGGGAAGCTGAATAGTTTAGACGGAACTTTGCAAACTATTACTAAAGATTTAAATATAGATCAGGCAAGTAGTGTTTTTGAAAGGAATAATAAATTTCAAATAATATTAATATGTAATAAAAAAATCTTAAATGTCAGTGAAGACGAAAATAATTACGTAGTGAATTTTTTAACAAATAAAAAAGTATCGCAAAAAGCTCAGAAGTTTTTTGATAATTTACATAAAAAAGCTTATATAAAAATAATGCTACCGTCGTAGGTATGTTACCTTCAATATCCAAACATGCTGCAGCTCATAATATTATCGCCCTTAAAAGATACGGACAAAATTTTATTTTTGATAGCAGCTTATGTGATAAGATCGTCCGCATATCCAGTCTTGAAGAAAATACCTATGTTTTAGAAATCGGTCCGGGTACTGCCGGTTTAACTAGGTCGATATTGCAAAAAAATCCTAAATCCTTAACCGTCATTGAAACCGATAATAGATGTATCCCGTTACTAGAAGAGATTAAAGAAAATTACCCTGTTTTAAAGATTATCCAAGGAGATGCACTTAAAATTAATTTAGCTGATTTGTTTACAGTCAAATCAGCCTTATCGCAGGGTAACAAAATAACTATTATATCTAATTTACCATATAATATAGGTACTGAATTAGTTATTAAATGGCTAAAACAAGCGAGATTTATAAATAGCATGACCATTATGCTGCAAAAAGAAGTCGTCGAAAGGATTTGTGCCGTACCAAGCACTAAAGCCTACGGCAGATTATCGGTAATATGTCAATTAGTAGCTAAAACGGAAAAATGCTTTGATGTTGCACCTACGGCTTTCTATCCGCCGCCTAAAATATATTCTGCTATAGTTAAGCTAACGCCTTTAGAAAATTTGTTGCCCTTAGAGTTAATAAATAAAGTGGAATTAATAACAAAATTAGCATTTTCCGGAAGACGTAAAATGATTAAGTCGTCTTTAAAAAACTTGAACCCTGCAATTAATGAGTTACTTGCTGAATTAAAAATTGACGGTAACCAAAGAGCAGAAAACCTTACCCCTCAGAATTATCTAGCTTTAGCAAAGATGATTTAAGTTGTATGGATACCCCAAACATCATTGCGAGCGACTGAAAGGAGTGCGGCAATCTAGAAAAATAAAATATTATATATTGTTGCCAAATTATATGGGCGTCAATATATTAAGATACCAGTGCGTTACTTTAATAATTTAATAAAATGATTTTAATATGTTTAAAACATTAACGCAAAATTTAACAAAAATTTTTGACCGTATTAAAAGTTCCGGTACTTTGTCGGAAACTCAAATAGACGATGCTATGAGAGATATACGAGTTGCTCTTCTGGAATCCGATGTAGCATTGCCGGTAGTAAAAGATTTTATAGCGGAAGTAAAACAAAAAGCTTTAGGGCAGGAAGTTATAAAATCCGTTTCACCCGGGCAGATGATAATTAAAATCATTCATGGTGAAATGATAAATCTCCTTGCATCTAATACAGATGATGCAAAGTTACAATTAAATGCAAAACCGCCGGTAAATATCTTGGCAGTAGGCTTACAAGGCAGCGGTAAAACTACGGCAAGTGCAAAACTTGCTTTGCGACTTAAGAACCAAAATAAAAAAGTTTTGCTAGTATCCCTTGATGTTTATCGTCCTGCTGCACAAGAACAATTAGCCATACTTGCAAAATCGATAGAAGTTGATTCGCTCCCTATTATACCAAACGAAAAGCCTATTACTATTGCTAAAAGAGCACTTGCCGAATCAAAAATATCTGCTTATGACGTTGTAATATATGATACGGCAGGTAGGTTGCAGATTGATAACGAAATGATGGAAGAAACGTTAGCTATAAAAAACTTGGTTTTGCCTTCTGAAACATTATTAGTAATTGATAGTATGACAGGTCAAGATGCGGTAGTAACGGCTAATAGTTTTAATCAAAAATTAGAAATTTCAGGACTAATTTTATCACGAATTGATGGCGATTCCAAAGGAGGAGCTGCTTTAAGCGTCAAATATATTACCAAAAAACCGATAAAATTTTTGAGTAGCGGCGAGAGATTAACCGATTTAGAAGAATTTGACGCTGAACGTATAGCTTCAAGAATACTGGATATGGGAGATATACTATCTTTTGTTGAAAAGGCAGCAAGTATAGTAGATAGAGAAGAAGCAGAAAAAACAGCCGCTAAAATAAAAAAAGGTAAATTTGATTTAAATGATTATCTTCAGCAAATGAAAAGTATAAAAAAACTCGGTGGTTTTGGTAGTATAGTTAGTATGTTACCCGGGGCAGGTAAGATTATGGATCAAATTGACCAATCTAAATTAAGCGGTAAACTAATTGATCAGCAAGCAGCTATTATTTTGTCCATGACGCCGAAAGAAAGAAAAAACCCCGATATACTTAATGCTTCACGGCGGAAACGTATTGCACAAGGAGCAGGAACAAACGTCCAGAAAGTAAATATATTACTAAAGCAATTTAAACAAATAAGCGATGTGATGAAAAAAGCAAGTAATATGAACCCTAAGAGCTTGATGCGTCATGGTATCGGTAAGTTATTTTCTTGAGTCTATAATGATGCTTATTGATATATGCCGTCATGGCGAGGAGGTACGAGCGTTGTTGCATGGATGCCCCAAACGTCATTGCGAGCGACTAAAAGCATTGTTGCATGGCTCAAATTTTTGATGTCATTCCCGCAAAAGCGGGAATCCAGAGAATATTTAAACGAATTATATAGTAAATTTTTATATAATTTTGCTTATTTTAAGTGTTTTTTCTGGATTCCCGCCTTCGCGGGAATGACATACAGCACTTTTTTTGATCCACGCAACAACGCCAAGAGGCACCTCGCCATGACGGTTTGGGTATCCGTGCAACGCCACCTTCTCGTAAGCAAATTATCTTTATGATGCTTTGCTACTTCTGTTACTATTATTAAAAGTTCTTTTGCGAGGATTGTCAAAAGCCGCCGCTCCTCTTGGCGAGTTATTCTTTGGATTACTTCTTGAGTTATTATCCTCTCTTCTATTATTAGTATTAAACGGTTTTCTGCGATTATTTTTTCCCATAAATTCACTACGTGCTGTAGATTCTCCTTGATTTATCAAACGATCAATTGCTTTCCATTTCATGGTATCGTCAGGCGAGATAAATGATAACGCATTACCCGTTGCACCGGCTCTACCGGTTCTACCTATTCTATGTAAATAGTCTTCCGGACACATCGGTAAATCATAGTTAATAACGTGTTGGGTATGAGGTATATCAAGCCCGCGAGCCGCAACATCCGTTGCCACCATTATTCTATGGCGTGACTGGCGAAACGATAAAATTACTCGTTCACGTTGGTGTTGGCTTAAATCTCCGTGAATCGCTTCCGCTTTATGATTTTCAGATTTTAGCATCCTAGCAAGCTGATCTGCCGAACGTTTTGTCTTTACAAAAATAATTATTGAACCGTTGCGAGTGTCTAGCTGTTTTGTAAGTTCACTAAATTTCTCTCTATCCGATATCTTTAAAGATTCTTGTTTTATTTCCGGAGCTGCCTTATTAGCTGAGCCTACGGTAATACGAATAGGATTATTTAAATATTTTTGAGATAAACTAACAATGTGTTTCGGCATAGTGGCAGAAAACATTAATACTTGCCTTTTTTCAGGAAGATATTTATTAATTTCTTCTAGCTGTTCTTTCATCCCCATGTCAAGCATTCTGTCCATTTCATCAAGCACTACTATACCGATATTACTTAACTTTAAAGTTCCACGTGTCAAGTGGTCAATAATTCGTCCAGGCGTACCGATAACTATTTTAGGGTTATTTTTTAGTTGCATAAATTGCGGAGGCATCGGCTCGCCGCCGATTAAAACTGCACTATTCATTTTTAATTGCGTTGTTACGCTTTTTAAAGCATTGCAGATTTGACTTGCAAGTTCTCTTGTTGGCACCAGCACCAAAGCAGTAGATTTAGTATTGATAAAAGAATTGATAATAGGTAATAAATAAGCAAGGGTTTTCCCTGAACCTGTTTGACTGGAAGCAAGAATATCTGCACCGCTCATCGCAAGCGGTATTGCTTGTTTTTGAATTTCGGTCGGGATAGTAATATTTATTTTTTCGAGTGATGTAATTAGTTCATCAGGTAAATTAAAATTTTTCATTATATATAAATCCAATATTAGTTTTGTTATATATAGTCAATTTCTTCGGGCTTTAAGACAATATTATCTTATTACCCGATTTTTCAGGATCGACTATATGATTAAGTTAGAATATGCACATTATACTGCCACCTTTCAAAAATTATTTAATTAAAATCTAATTCTTGAAATACAAGCAGTATATTAAATTATTATAATAAAATAGCCTCTAATCTATAGAGCTACTTTTATCATAACTTCAAAAAGACCTATATAATCTGTGAGAATAAGCTACATAATTTATTTAAGAATACTTTACGTACTTTAAATAAGCTTAAGTTTTCAGCTTCAGGGCATAGTAAAAACTTATTCTTGAAAACTAAAACGGTATATTATGTATAAAAACAAAATATTTTTATCTTGATGAATAGTGACAAGGTTATCCAAAACTTAAGGTTTTATTAACGTTAGTTTTGGATAACTGCTTTTGGTATTTAAGTATTTATATAGTTTTGAGGTTAACAGCGGAAACTTTCCCTTTGTTATCTTCGAGATCAAAACTTACATTTTGTCCTTCATTAAGATTGCGAATACCAGCTTCTTCAACAGCTGAGATATGAACAAACACATCTTTACTCCCGTCATCCGGTTGAATGAACCCATAACCTTTTGTTGAATTAAACCATTTAACTTTACCTGTAGACATAAAAACCTTTATTGAGATAGAAATTGCTTAACTGAATTTAATTGTAAAATCTTTAGCGAAAATTAAACCTAGTACCAATTGATAACAGGGCTTTATACCGTTAAAGAGTGTATCGCATAAACTCATTATTTAATAACTACCTCATATTGTGCTACTTGTCAATAATATGCAAAAGAAAGTTTTACTTCCTGACCTTAATTTAACACATTATTACTATTTTGTCACTATCAAAGTTAAGTTTATAAAAGTACTTGCATTTTTATGTTTTTTTTATTAGTCTGTCACCTTGAATTAAACACAGTATACTGTGTACTATATACTATATAGTCTTGCCTGCGTGATGGAATGGTAGACATAACGGACTTAAAATCCGTGGGGTGCAAACCCTTGCCGGTTCAAGTCCGGCCGCAGGTACCAAAAATTTATAACATTTAGTTGACGAGATTAATGGAATGCAAGTTACCGTACTGAAAAGCGAAGGATTGGATTTTCATGCAAAGATTTCAATTCCTGCAAATGAAATTAATAACGAGATTCAAAAAGAACTACTTAATTTGACAACAAAAGTTAGACTGCCGGGCTTCCGTGCCGGTAAAGTACCTATTGCAATCATTAAACAAAAATACGAAAAATCAGTTAGGCAAGACATAGTTGAGCATAAAATTAACCATAACGTTAGCCATGTTATTGAAGATAAGAAGTTAAATATTATCGGTAATCCAAAGGTTGAAGATTTACAAAATGAGCATAACAAAGATCTAGAATTTACTTTAAAACTAGAGTTATTACCTGAAATTGCAATGCCTGATTTTACAAAAATTTCGATTGATAGACCAAAATTGATAGTGCAAGAAAATGATGTTAACGAACAAATCAACAAGCTTGCCGAATTAACAAAAAGCTATACTCAAGAAAGCACGGCAAAAATTAAAAAAGGCGATCAAGCTACTATTGATGCGGTCGGATATATAGACGATAAAATTTTTGAAGATAGTAAACTTACCGATTATAAATTAGTAATCGGTAGTAATAACCTTATTCCCGGTTTTGAAAAACAACTAATCGGTTCAAAAGCAGGAAGCGAAGTAGAAGTAAACGTAACTTTTCCGGAAGATTACCATGCAAAAGATATTGCCGGTAAACCGGCTCGTTTCGTAGTAACGATAAAAGCGGTACATACCGCCGAGCCTACCGTTGTTAATGATGAATTCGCCAAAAAATTTCACGCTAATAGTTTAGAAGAGTTACGCGGTCATTTTACAAAAAAAATAGAAAGCGAAGCAGAAGAAGCCATTAATACTATCATGAAAATGAGTTTATTCGATCAGCTAGATAAATTGTTAAATTTTGATGTACCGGCATCTTTACTTGTTCAAGAAAAGAATATTTTAAAGTCTGAAACCGACAAAAATGAAACCAACGGAAGCGACGGCGAAGAATCGTTATTTAAAGGTAAATCGCCGGAAGAAATAAGCGAATATTATAATAAGTTAGCATTGCGTCGTGTGAAAATCGGCTTAATGCTAGCAGAGTACGTAAAAATTAAAGGTTTACGGATAGAGCCGGATGACCTTAGAAACGTGATTATGTCGCAAGCTAGAAACTTCCCGGGTCAAGAAAATATGATATTTGAATTTTATAAAAATAATCCAAAGGCAGTTGAACAGCTTAAAGGACCGGCTCTAGAAGAAAAAGCCGTCCGGCATATTTTTGATAAGGAAGTAAAGCTTGTTGAAAAAAAATATACTAGAAATGAATTAGAGAAGTTTTTAGAAGCAGAAGAACATCGCACCGTCGGCAACATATAGTCGTCCTTACCATTCCGGTAGTCTTAAAGATCAAAATTACTATATAGTTATTGGGTTTGTTGCATGGATCAAATTTTTGCAAAGCGTACGGTGTCATGCCGTGACTTGATCACGGCATCCAGTCTTTTTATTAAGGTTTTTTCTGGATACCGTGGTCAAGCCACGGTATGACATTGGAACCATTTTTCGAGCCATGCAACAATGCCATTGTTGACCTAAAACTATATAAATAAACGTAGTTTTATCACTTTTAGTTTTGACAGAATACAACTTAAATAGTCACTTTAGAGGTAACAAATGTCTAAAAGAAATAATGAAATATTTAATGCTAGGTCATTGCAAGAATTGGAAGCAAGGGTTGCGAAACTTACAGAACGATCAGAAAAAGATTTACAAAATGAGATGAACAACTTTGATCAATTTAATGCAAGATTAGATAAATTATGGGGTAAAGATTCGCATTCCGACAATGAAGTAGATAAATTGCTAGCACAAATACAGTCGGAGGTTAAACTCGAAGCAAAAAGTACAGAATTAGGCAACCGACAAGATCAAGCACTACGTGATAGACTAAACAGACTAAAAGCTGATAGTCCCATAAGACAAAAGACATCAGCAACAGACTTATCATATATCGCTCATAATACTTCTAATGAGACTAACGAAAAAACATCTGTAGGATTTTCCTTTGATGATACTCAATCAATCATCACAGCTAACCTTGACGTGCAAGCAGGTATAGCCGATGCATTCGCTAATCAATATAACGATGTAGAAGAAAAGAAACCATTAACTAATTTAGCTAGCAAACTAAAAGAAATGCGTAATATAATTGCTGACACCTCCCCTATACCTCAAGAATACGAAGCTAAAGCATCAAACATTATTACTAACGGCTTACAAAAAATTTACGGAGGAATAAAAGGAGTAGTATCACCTGCAATAGATATAATCAAAGAAATAGGTAGTACTTTTATAAATTCTATTAAGTCAATCTTTAAAGAATCTCCTGAAAAACAAATGGTAGCAGCTAAAGCAAATTTAAAGGGATTATACAAAATATATGCCGAGTTGAAAGGAGTCGATAATAAGGTTAAAGAAAAATTTCTTAAAAATCACTATGAACAAATCGACCGACTACAAAGCTCGAAGGAATTATTAGCAGAAACTGCTAAAATCACTAAATCCATAGCAAATGCCGGAATACAAAAAATTAATAATCTTAAACAACAACAAACTATCCGTAAAATTCGGACAGATACTCCTGCTGCCACAAATATCTCTAGCTCACTTACGCCGCCTAGCACTCCTAATAATGTGAAATCACCCTTAACACGTCAACGTTAATATAATATCAAAGATATTATAGCTAAATTCAGAAAGCTTTAGACAAGATGAATTTAAAAGCGAGTCTGCACAGCATATTAATACAGGCGTTGTTGGGTGGCTCGAATTTTTGCAAAGCGTACGGTGTCATTCTAGTTCCTTGATCACGGCATCCAGTCTTTTATTAAGGGTTTTGTCTGGATACCGTGGTCAAGCCACGGTATGACATTATACTTCACGATATGACACTATACTTGTAATAACCATAATACGGTAAATTATGAGCCACACAACAACGCCATTAATACAAGCAGAAATATTTAAAAACGAAACAAAAATATCTTTGTTGCAAATGTAAACAATGCTGCCAATAATAATGCTATGTAAGTTAAGTTTTAATTGTAAAAATGGAGTTAATCTATTAACTTTCTTAATAATTATAAATTTAAAACTGAAACATTTATGAAAAAAGACAGTATACATGCTAGTCAGAATTTGGAAATACATAACTTAACTCACAATCAAATCAAGGCAGAAAGTGATAAAAATGTCCTGTATTCAGCTTTATCGGCTTTTGAACAAACTTTAGCGACGTTCATAGTACCTACAGCTCATCTCCATACTACAACTGATCTCCATCACATTTTTAAATCCTTTTATGATGTCGGATCGCTTTATTATAGCTTAGGTGACAGAAATAAAGCTCTAGAACTTTATAAACAGGCTTACTTCATTATGAAAATCTCTGAAAAAGAGTATGAGGAACAACTTAGCTTTTATTTAAAGCAAAATGTTTCAACATTGACAAAGCTTTGTTTGAAGGAAGACGTTATGGGAAGAGAAAGTTTCATAAAGTATCCTTCTATACGATATATACAAGATTGCTTTAAAAATCCTTCAAGTTTTAACGTTTTTAAGGAAAACGCTCAAGACTTGATGAAGGAATACATTAAACAAAACACCGATTCAGGCTTGATAAAATATTATCTTACTCTAGAACCTATAGAAGCTTACCTTAAGGAAAATGCTCCGGAATTTATAAAAAACAATGAAGAAAGAGAATTTATATTAAAGAGAAGCAGCACAAATGAATATATATTAGCAATTAAAGAAAAGCTACAGACTAAAGTTTTAAGCACAATAGCAAAATTATCAAGCGAAGGAACATGGAGTAATCAGAAATCATATAATTTATATGATTGGGGAGTTAAGGGTTATTTAGAGGATAAATATTTAAAAGAACAACTAGGGAATTTGTATAAAACCATAGAAATAGCCAAAATGTTATGTTTTGAAGCGATTTGTCTTGGGGCTATAAATAGTAAAAATTACACTTGCGTTACAGAATTTGCTAAAGCACATCCTTCGTTAATCCAGAATATAGCAAAGCAACATCCTGAATATTTTGTCGATGGTTCTATCGTTCGGATGTGTATCACAGACGATAAAGTTATAAAAAGGTTACTTGAAGAACCTACTAACTATCCTAATCAAGGAAAAAATGCTCCTTCAGAAATAAGTTTGATTGAACACAACGAAAAAACTATTGAAGCAAAAATAAAATCTAAGTTTGCTGGTCCTACAGAAATAAACGGTGTTAAGGTCATAAACCCTGCTTATATTTATATTAGCAATGAGATAGACGCAGAAAAAAAACTAAAAGAAGACATTACCGCTGCTCTAAATGCATCAATGAAGCAGATAATTATTCCTTTAAATTTATTGGGGGAAAGGTGGATAGGGGCAGAGATATTAATCAAAGAACAAGCCAAAATTATTCAAATACACTATCTAAATTCGGAAAAACAAAAAATACCCCCTATACTTAAAGATACCTTAAAGAAAAAAATAGAAACTAGATACCCTGGATACGAGCTTAATATAATTGAACAAACCTTAGAATCTCTAGACACTGATAATTGTTATACAAGAGACCTTGCCTCTGAATCAATACCACATATATTCTCCATGTTGCACGATGAAGCAGTAGGTATATTAGGAGAGATGGCTAACGGACAATGATATATCAACAAAATACATTTTATCCTTGCATATTATAACTAATCCTTTTAATATACAAGGATGATAAAACGTCGTATGTATAAATCTATCCAAACAGCGTTATCTCGACAAGCTGCTGTAGGGATAATCGGTCCAAGGCAAGTAGGGAAAACTACCTTAGCTTTTGAAATAGCAAAGGAATTTCAAGCTTTATACTTAGACCTCGAATCACGAACTGATAGAGATAAGTTATATGACCCGGAATTATTTTTAAGAGAATATGAGAATACGCTAGTTATATTCGATGAAATTCATAGATTTCCTGAGTTATTTCAAAATTTACGTAGCCTTATTGATCAAGGAAGGCGTAGTGGCAAACGCACAGGACGATTTTTAATTTTGGGTTCAGCATCAATTGATCTTTTAAGGCAATCTAGTGAGAGTTTGGCAGGGCGGATAGAATATATAAACTTGAATCCTTTAGACATATTAGAAATTCCTGAACAGCAAAGAGGGCTTACCGTTTTGTGGTTAAGGGGCGGATTGCCTGATAGTTTTTTAGCAAATAGCGATTCTGATAGTTTTGCTTTTAGAGCAAATTTCATTCAAACTTATTTAGAAAGAGATGTCCCCCAATTTGGACCACGTATACCGGCACAAACATTAGAGCGTTTTTGGATAATGTTAGCCCACAATCAAGGTACGATGCTAAATGCATCAAGGTTAGCGGCCGGGTTATCTGTCAGTGCTCCTACTATTACAAAATATATTGACCTTTTAGTAGATTTATTGCTGGTCAGAAGGTTAAGCCCTTTTCATTTAAATATTGGAAAAAGACTTGTAAAATCCCCAAAGATTTATATTAGAGATAGCGGGTTGACACATGCACTATTAGGGATAGAAACTTATAATGATTTAGCCGGTCATCCAATAGTAGGGGCTAGTTTTGAAGGGTTTGCAATAGAAAACATTTTATCGGTAGTTCCCAATCGTACTAAAGCTAGCTTTTATCGCACAAGAGCCGGTGGAGAGATAGATTTATTGTTAGAGTTACCGAATAATCATGGTCTATGGGCTATCGAAATAAAACGAGGACTAGCCGCAAGACCGACAAAGGGTTTTTATACTGCTATAACGGATTTAAAACCGGATAAATCATTTGTAGTTTATTCGGACGGCGATCGATATGCAATAAATAAGGAAGTTGAGGCTATAGGATTATATCGGCTTGTAGCTCTTTTAGAAAAGCTTTAATAGATTATAGAACTTCTATAGGGTCTCTATCTGAAAAAATAAAGCCTTGCTTTATCGGCATAATATCTGCATTATATAAAGGTTAGTTTATGCAGATAAAATGCCGATATTATGCAGATAAAATTTAAGCCAAATTATATTATTACTTCGAAGATTATGAATTGCCTTATGCGTATTGAGGCAGCAAAGGAAAGAGTATTATATTTACCTTTAACTCCAACAGTTCTTACTTCCTTAAGAGAAACGGCACGCCTTTATACGACTCATTATTCGACAATGATTGAAGGTAACAGGCTGATACCTGACCAAATTGAAGTGATTCTAAAACACGAAGGGCATTTTCCCGGATGTGAACGGGACGAACATGAAGTGAAAGGCTACTATGCTGCTCTAACTCAAGTGGAGAGGTGGGCAGCTTCAGGTACAAACTTAACAGAAAAAATGATTCAGACTCTTCATGCACTTGTGATGGCAGACGGTAAATCAAACGTTAAGCCAACAAAGTATCGAGACGGTCAGAACGTTATTCGAGATGGAAGAACAAAAGCTATTGTCTATATGCCACCGGAAGCTAAGGATGTTAGCAAACTCATGACCGGAATGGTAAATTGGATTGAGAAGAATACCGAGCTTCCCTGCCCCATTATTGCTGGAATTACCCATTATCAGTTTGCAACTATTCACCCTTATTATGATGGTAACGGTAGAACAGCTAGATTGCTTACTACGCTTATCCTGCACCTTGGAAACTATGACTTGAAAGGACTTTACTCATTAGAAGAATACTATGCTCGTAATTTAGGAGCTTACTATGAAGCTATTAGCATTGGTGAATCTCACAACTACTATATGGGGCGTGCTGAAGCTGATATTACAAAATGGCTTGAGTATTTTATTGAAGGTATGGCAGTTTCATTTGAAAATGTACTGAAACGCATGGTAGAAGCTGAGACTCAAGGTTCACCGGATCAAACTAATCTCCTTCGAAAACTTGATCCACGGCAACGTAAAGCGTTACAGCTATTTCAAGAATTTGAAACCATTACAAGCAATCAAATCGGTAAACTATTTGGCTTTAAACCGCGAACAAGTGCTGCACTCTGTGCTAGTTGGGTAGAAAACAGCTTTTTGGAGATAATTGATTCATCAAACAAGGGAAGAAAATATAAGCTCTCAAAACAATATGAAAATTTAATAACAAGTGCAAATCTTGCTATAAGATAAATTATAGAATAATTAGTGCCCACCGCACTCCTATCCTGGATTTTATACCAGTTGAGAAAGAAAAGTAATAGCCGGAACTATTATGGGATTAGGATATTTAAAACAATCATCTTGTATATACTCCATGCTATATACTACCTGGAACGCATGAGTTGCCTTGGTTTGTTCTTGAAAATATCTTAAATTATCTGATATACGATTATTATCCGATAATTTCGCTTCTACCAAAAACCATGGTATATCATTCCTAGCAATTAAAAAATCTACCTCTTTCCCATCTTTATTTCTAATAAAATATAATTCATATTTTCCTAAACCTCTATCACTCCAACAGTTTAGTGCTTTTAATAAATGAGAGGCAATAAAATTTTCAAACCTCCTACCTTCATCTTTTATTAATGACCAGTCTACTAGGTAAATTTTTGGCTCTTTAATTATACTCCTGGATATATTAGTAGACCATGGCTTGACGATAAAGCAATAAAAAAACTTTTCCAATACGCTAATCCATTTGGAAATTGTCGGGACACTTACCTGTATTTTTTTACTTAAACTAGTTCTATTGAGAAGTTGACCCGTTTGTTGTTTTAACAACTCCGCTAAAGTCTCTAGTTGGCTTATTTCATGTATGTTGGATAAGTTTCGTATATCTTCATATAGTAGCTGCTTTTCTCTTAAGGAATGCCACTTATAAGCAAAATTTCTCGATGCTTTTAAAAAAGGTTCTGGGAAGCCTCCCGTTTCATAGAGATTACGGAATTTTTCAGTATTGATTTCTATGGATGTACTTATTTCGTTTAAGGAAACACTAACTTCTTCTATTTCACGTCCGGATAATGGGTGAATACGCTGCAAAAAATATCTCCCCATTAAACTATCTCCTCCTGCTTGATATACGTCAAGCCTAGCACTACCTGTTACTAGGATATGATATTTACCTTTATACAGATCATAGAAACCCTTTAAATAATTCTTCCAACTTTTAAACTTATGTATTTCATCAAAAATTACTAACGGTTTTTCTTTTCGTAACTTATTTAAAGGTAAAATTTCTTCTATGAAGGTTTGGCCTTGTAAGATAAGCGTCTTATCTTTTATCGTATCCCAATTTAAATATACGTGTTCTGGATATTCTTTAGCAATAAGCTTGGCAATTGTAGTTTTGCCTACTTGCCTTGATCCTACTAAAAATAACATTTGTTCATTACTAGCAAAATGCTCTTGAACTAATAATATATATACTCGTCTCATTTATACTACACTTTAAATTAGACGCGTCTCATTTATACTACACTTTAAATTAGACTCGTCTCATTTATACTACACTTTAAATTAGACGCGGCTAATTTAAAGTATAATTAAATTTAGGTAAAAGTAAATACCTAAATTAGTGACGGAGTTTTTATTAATTTTCGAGCCATGCAACAACACCGAGCCCCCAAGGCAAAGGTACGAATTTATGAAGAATAATAAGTGGGTATAATAATTGATTTATACTTCTAAGAAATCTTATAATCCTTCCTTAGTAATTTCATCGTATTTTTTAAGTTTAATAAGGACTGATTCTAAATTATCAAGCCTTATCATACAAGGTCCGTCGCTCGGTGCATTGTCGGGATCTTGGTGTACTTCCATATAAATTCCTGCAACACCGACGGCTATAGCCGCCTTAGCTAACAGCTCAACGTATTTTCTCTGTCCGCCGCTACTGTCACCCAAGCCACCGGGCTGCTGAACGGAGTGGGTAGCATCAAAAATTACCGGTGCGTTTGTTTCCGCCATTATTGCAAGGCTACGCATATCCGATACGAGGTTATTATAACCGAAACATGCACCTCGTTCCGTCAGCAAAATATTTTCTGCACCGAAAGCCTGCAATTTTGCATGCACGTTTTTCATATCCCAAGGGGCTAAAAACTGACCTTTTTTAACATTCACTATTTTCTTGGTTTGTGCTGCCGCTTGCAGTAAGTCGGTTTGTCTGCATAAAAAAGCCGGTATTTGTAATATATCGACTATCTCGGCTGCTAAAGCACATTGCACCGGCATATGCACATCGGTGACGATAGGACAATTAAAGGCTGCTTTTACTTTAGCTAGCACCTCTAAACCTTGTTCAACTCCGAGACCTCTAGTGCTACCCGCTGAAGTTCTATTAGCTTTATCAAAAGAAGATTTATAAATAAAAGGAATACCGAGTTTGCTAGTTAATTTTACAATTTTTTCTGCTAAAAATAATGCATGATCTAAATTTTCAATTTGACAAGGACCGGCAATTAAAGTAAAAGGCAGTTCGTTTCCTATTTTTATATTCTTTAATTCTACTATTTTTTGCATATATTCCTAACCTTTAAAAATCTTAATCATTTTGCTATCGGTAAACTATTCCCTTCTTGATTAACTTCTTGATTAATCTTAATAGCTAAATCAGGTTTTTTCTTGGATGAAAGATTAGCGAGTACTATAGCATTCACCAAAAATAACGTTGCAAGTACCACGGTACTTTTAGTTAGAAAGTTACCGACCGTTTTAGCACTGACTACTCCCATATTGTTACCGCCGCTTAACCCGCTAATCCCGTCGGAACCGCTACGTTGCATTAAAATAACTATAATTAATAAAACTGCGATGACAATATGAATAAAAAGAAGTATATTTATCATTAAAAGTAACCTATATTTTCTAATTCCAAGCTCTAACTATACACTAGCTTTGTATTATTTGCAATTAGCTTTACTATTGATGTCATTTCTAGCTGTAGCGAGCGTTGTTGCATGAGACTCTCAAAATCGTCATGGCGAGGCACTTCCAACGTTGTTGCATGGCTCGATTTTACCTCGTCATTGCGAGGAAATGCTAGTTATCTCCGTGGCAATCCAGTAAAAAATAGCTAAAAATGCTATGAGCTTTTTTATTTTCTAGATTGCCACGCTCCTTTCAGTCGCTCGCAATGACGTTTAGGGTATCCATGCAACAACGCTCACCATTGTTATGAATGGCATCAAAATTTTTAAATTTAGCAAACAAAGTCATAAAATTTTGTGTAGTAGCGTTTGCTACTTCTGCACTAGTTATGCCTTTTAACTCGGCAATTTTTTCAGCGACATATCGAACAAAAGCCGGCTCATTTTGCTTGCCTCGCATAGGAGTCGGTGCAAGATAAGGCGAATCGGTTTCAATTAATAACCTTTCAAGCGGTACATACTTAACTATTTCCTGTAACTCTAACGCATTTTTAAATGTTATGATCCCCGACATTGAAATATATAAACCGATATCCAACATTTTTTTTGCTAAATCTTTAGAAGAAGTAAAACAATGTATCAGTCCGGGAAAATTAGCGTTCTGCATTTCACTAGTTAGGATATCAATCGTATCTTCTTCAGCATCCCTTGTATGTACTATAATCGGTAATTTTGTTACGCTTGCCGCATATATATGCTGGACAAAAGAATCTTTTTGCTGCTGTTTATCATAAGGCGTATGGTAATAATCAAGACCGGTCTCGCCGATTCCGATAATTTTAGGATGAGAAGTTAAGGCAATAAGCTTATCTGATAACTTATTTGTACTTTCCTCGATGTCATTCCTGCGTAGGCAGGAATCCATACTTCCTTGTTTTTTTTCTAGATTCCCGCTTTCGCGGGAATGACATTGCCGCACACTATCTATTACTTCACAAGGATGCACGCCCACGCTCGCAAAAACATTTTGATATTTCTCTGCTATCTGTAGAATATCAGGCAATTCCTCTAATTTAGTGCAGATAGTTTGAAGATATTTTACGTTATTCTCTTCGGCTCTTTTAATTATTTCGTCTAAATTCTCTGCTTCTGCAAGCAAATTAAGATGGCAATGAGAATCTATTAATATATCATTGTTCATATTTCTATTTATGCATAGGTTAAACGTATTATATGTCATTCCCACCCGTGCGGAGCGTTGTTGCGTGGCTCGAATTTTTGCAAAGCGTTCGGTGTCATACCGTGGCTTGACCACGGTATCCAGAAAAAGCCTTAATAAAAAGACTGGATGCCGTGATCAAGTCACGGCATGACACCGTTTGTAATACCATAATACGATAATTATGATCCACTCAACGATGCGGTGCAAGAATGACATCATTTCTAAGTATTTTCTATTCTTGGAAACACTATACTAGGCTCTAAAATACTTGCGGAAGGGCTTAAAGCATATTCACGACTTAAATGTTTAAAACTCCGCTCTTCTTTCGTTATTCCTAACTGATCAAGCATTTTACTTGCCGCAGTAGGAGTAAAAGGCTGCAACATGATAGCAATATAACGCAAAGATTCTAGAAGAGTATATAATACTTCCAACATTTTTATCGGGTCGGTTTTTCGTAAGTTCCAAGGTGCTTCTTTATCAATATAAATATTTGCTTCTTCGGTTAAATTAAGAATATTTTCGAGTATTTTATTAATTTCAAGATTTTCCATTAGCTCTAGATTCTGCACGGCAATTTTACTAGCCGTTGCTAACGGCGGCGACTTATATAACAGATCGATTATATTCTGCTCAATCAAAGGCACACGAGCTTCATTATTTTTATAAACAAAGGCTAAAGTCCTTTGCATTAAGTTACCGATTTTGTTCGATAACTCACTATTAATTCTGCTAATTAAACTTGCTCTAGAATAGTTACCGTCTGAGCCAAAAGTAACTTCTCGCATTAAGAAATACCGAACTTGATCAACTCCGAACTCTTTTACTAGTTCAAACGGATCGATAACATTACCAAGCGACTTGGAAATTTTTTGCCCTTCATTAGTCCACCAACCATGAGCCATAACAGAAATAGGTAAAGGCACTTCTGCTGCCATTAAAAACGCCGGCCAATAAACTGCATGGAAACGAACGATATCTTTACCGACAACATGCAAATTAGCCGGCCAAAATTTACCGTATTTACCGCTCTCATCAGGATAACCTAAAGCAGAAATATAGTTAACTAAAGCATCCAGCCAGACATAAATTACATGCTTTTTGTCACTTGGGACTTTAATCCCCCAATTAAAACTAGTACGTGAAACTGATAAATCATGCAGACCAGATTTAACGAAACTGATTACTTCATTACGCCTAGTTATGGGTCTAATAAAATCAGGATTTGCTTCATAAAAAGCCAGTAATTTATCTTGCCATTTTGACAGGTTAAAAAAATAACTCGGTTCTTTAACCCACTCGACATCGGCACCGGTAGGAGCTAGCCCTTCACTCGTTAATTCCGATTCATCATAAAAAGCTTCATCACGCACCGCATACCAACCTTCATAAAAGCCTTCGTAAATGCTACCGTTAGCCAGTAGCTTTTGCCAAAAAATAGCAACCGCCTCTTTATGCCTTGTTTCCGTCGTTCTAATAAAATCATCATTAGAAATATTCATTGATGCCATAAGATTGCGGAAACTTATCGAAGTTTGATCGGTAAATATTTGTGGATCGATATTTTTATTTAATGCCGCCTTTTCTACCTTCTGCCCGTGTTCATCGGTACCGGTTAAAAACCTAACTTCCTTGCCGCTAAGACGCATAAACCGAGCGATCACGTCGCTCGCAACGCTAGTATAAGCATGCCCGATATGCGGCACGTCGTTAACATAGTATATAGGGGTGGTGATGTAGTAAGTGTTATTCATATTACCTTATAATAAAGAGTTAGCAATGTCACTCCGTGGCTTGTACCCGTGTTGTTGCGTGGCTTCTAGAATCGACATGGCGAAGCCACGAAGTGGCTGTGACCATCCAGTTAAATAATAGTCATCCTGAATTTATTTCCACTGCTGTACGAACGTTTAAATAAAGAGGTGAAAATTCTGTCATTCCGTGGCTACGACCACGGAATCCAGTCTATAATGTCATAAAAAGACTCTAAAATAAGCCTAATACTGCTTTATTTTTCTGGATGCCGTGATCA
>JAJIYK010000042.1 GCA_020881235.1 Rickettsia endosymbiont of Oxypoda opaca
GTCATTGCGAGCCGCTGCAAGCGGCGTGGCAATCTAGAAAATAATAATTTTCATAGCATTTTTTGCTGTTTTTTTCCTAGATTGCCACGTCGGTACTACGTACCTCCTCGCAATGACGGGGTTTTTTGTAATGATTCCGATACACGCAACAATGCCTCGCAGGAATGACATCAAAAATTTGAGCCATGTAACAAAGCCTTTAGTCGCTCGCAATGGCGGTATCTATATTTAGTTAAGAATTCCAATAAATTTTTATATTATAGGACCGCTTTAGCCGTTGCTTAAAATCCTTCAAAGACCTTTATGTAAAGGCGGTTCTCATATGCCTGAACTAAAAGAATAGTAACAGACAGGGATAAGATCCTGAAGTAATAATTGTAGTCCCAGGTAAATAGTAAGCTGACGAGCTAAGCAGTCCCGTTTTGTAAGATATCACTTTCCCATCTTTTGTGCAAGATTTTCTAGATAACTTGCTATAGTAGTTAATGTTTCTGCAAATTTCTCTTCATCACCACGGACATTTTTAATATCCATTTTATCAAATTTTTCCGTTAAATTTTGTATTTCCGATTGAATACCAAGGGCTGCCATAACAAGTAACAACTCAAAGGAAGCAGTAGGATTTACTAATTTAATTTCAATTATTTTGTCGTTTAATTTAGCTGCTAAATTAAATAATTCCTTTTCTCCTCCATCATTACAATAAAGCTGAAAATTTTTATTATTTAATGTTATTGTGACAATTGACATAATTATTTTTGTGTTTAATGGTACTCAAATGATTTGGATAATTGAATTTGTTAGCAAACGGTGAGGGCGTACAGCACACAAATCCATGAGATAACGAAGGGCAATTCTTCAAAGCAGAAGGGTATGTTTTATTTCTTCAAGTTCCTCTATATAAACAGTAATTTGTGTAAGAATTTTTGAATAATTATCCGTTAACTGCTTATTTTCAGATCGCAACCGACTAATCTCATTTTGTTGATTTGCTATTAATAACAATAATTCATCAATTTTATGATCAACTTCCTGCATTAATCTTTGCAATTCTTCATTCTTTATGGTCATTTATTTGAGTTTTAATGTTATTCTATATAAATCATAATTATTGTGTTATGGGTTATTACAAGTATGGTGTCGTATCGTGAAGTATAATGTCATACCGTGGCTTGACCACGGTATCCAGAAAAAACCTTAATAAAAAGACTGGATGCCGTGATCAAGGAACTAGAATGACACCGTACGCTTTGCAAAAATTCGATCCACGCAACAATACCGCACGGGAATGACATACGGCACTTTTTTAGATCCATGCAACGACGCCTTTAGTCGCTCGCCATGGCAATCCCAGTATCCATGCAACAACGCCTAGAGCATTATACTATTGGATAAATTATAATTATTACTAATAACATCAAGATCGATACAACAACTAATTGTTTTTTATGTTTATAATTAACTAATGATCTACTTCGTATGTCTTTTAATGAGTCTTCTTTTTCATAAATTCTATCATTAATCGGCTCTAAATTAACTTCATCTTTTATATTAAGATAATCTAAATATAATTTTAAATAACCTTTTACGTATACTTCCCCCGGTAAGAGCTCGAAATTCTCTTCTTCAAGAGCTACTAAATATTTTTTTCTAATTTTTAAATCAGAAGATACTTGTTGAAGAGTCTTACCGGAATCTAGTCGTGCTTTTTTAAGCGCAGGTGACATAATTTACTCAAGCTTTTGTAAGAATTTTTCAAATTTTTTATTTGCTAAAATAATGATATTTAAATCTACATTCTCTTGAAGTTTAATTTCCTTCATAAAATCAAGAAAATTTTGAACTAAACTTTTATTATTATCAATCCACAAATCTAAATCAATAATTGATTTTGATTTATTTATTATTTTGATCAATAATTTTCTTTGTTTGTCATATAAGTCATCTTTTAAAGACTGAATGCCGAGCCTGCTCCAATAAGAATTATTTAATTGTTTCTCACAAGTTTTGCGAAGCCAATCAATGTTAAATCTATTGCCGACGGAAAAGTATAAACTTGCTATCTCTATGTTATTGCCTCCTGTTTGTTTAGTAATATATATTATATCAAAAACCGAAACTAAGCTGTCAAGTGTGACTATTATATTCGCAAATGATTCATCTACCCCGGAAGCAATATAGTATTTTAATTTATCTTCAAGCTTTGCTTTAGCTTCTTCTACCAACATTCCGCCGACTATCTTCCTTAAAATTTGTGTAGGTTCAAAAAACTCTTCGATGGTATCGCTAATATTAATAGGATGTTTCGCATGTTTAATAAACCACGCAATACCTCGACGCATAAGTTTAGCTATTTCAGTGAACATATCAATTTTAATATTATAATCGATATTAGCAGGCAGTGACTCCACTTGCTCCCGAATATTATCAAGATCAAATATTTCGCAAATAATTATAAATGAACGTACTATATCACAAAGTGCAGCACCGGTTTCACGTTTTAATATACTAACTAAAGGACCGCCTAGGTGATTAATGATTTTATTGGTTACAACGGTTCTAATAATTTCATGTTTAAGCGGGTGTGCTAAAATCTCTAAACGGAATTTATCCCTCATTAATTCGGGGAAATAATTTATAAGGCAAGAATCAAAATATTTATCATGTGAAAAGGTAGCAGTTATTAATTCGTGGTAAACCGACCTTTTACTATAAGAAAGAAGGATGCAAAGCTCAGGACGGGTTAACGTCTCGCCGTTTACGGCTCTTTTGTTTAACTCTTCAGCCGTCGGCAAAAACTCGTTACTTCGTACTAATATTTTTTCCTCTTCTAAAATATCGATGAATCGGCTAAATATTCCAACGGTTAAAGTCGGAGATAGCTGCATAACGGTTATAGCTTGCGTTTGCTGGTAATTATCGACAAGTACTAACTCTTCCACTTGCTTTGTCATATCTATTAGTAGCTTATTGCGTTCCTCCAAGGTAATTTTACCGGAAGTTACGGCACTAGTTAAGGCAATTTTTATATTCACCTCATGATCCGAGCAGTCAACTCCGGCGGAATTATCTATAAAATCGGCGTTTATGCGTCCGCCTTTCTTAGCGTATTCAACTCTACCTCGTTGAGATACGCCGACATTTCCTCCTTCAGCTATAACTTTTGCTCTAATTTCCTCGCCGTTGCATCTAAGATTATCATTTGCTTTATCGCCGATTTCTAAATTACTTTCTGTTTTAGCTTTAATATAAGTTCCTATTCCGCCGTTCCAAAGCAGATCGACATTTGCTTTTAAAATAAATTTTATAAGTTCTTCGGGCGTTGCTTCGTTTGCATTTATTTCAAGTAATGCTTTAATTTCCGGTGTTAATTTAATTGATTTACTACTACGTTCAAATACTCCGCCGCCTTGTGAGATAAGCTTAATATCATAGTCCGACCAATTAGATTCGCGTAAATTAAACAGACGCAGACGCTCATTAAAGCTAAGCAACGGATCAGGAGACGGATCAATGAATATATGTTTATGATTAAATGCGGCAACTAACTTAACTACCTTCGATCTAAGCATGCCGTTACCAAACACGTCGCCCGACATATCACCGATGCCTACCATTGTAATAGGGTCTTTTTGAACATCTATTCCCATGATTTGGAAGTGATTTGTTACTGCGATCCAAGCACCTTTAGAAGTGATGGCCATTTTCTTATGGTCATAGCCGGCAGAACCGCCTGAGGCAAAAGCATCACCTAGCCAATAGTTATATTCATGTGCAACGCTATTTGCATAATCCGAAAATGAAGCCGTACCTTTATCGGCGGCAACTACTAAATAAGGATATTCTTGATCGTAAATAACGGTATCTTTCGGCTGCACCACTTTCCCGTCAATAATATTGTCGGTAATATCTAACATACCTCGTAGAAAATTTTTATAGCACTCAACTACTTTTGTCATATATTCTGCACGACTTAAACCTTCCGGAGTAAAATTAACAAAAAATGCACCTTTAGAGCCTACCGGAACAATAACCGAGTTTTTTGTCATTTGTGCTTTCATAAGTCCAAGTGCCTCTAGCCTATAATCCTCGGCTCTATCTGACCATCTAAGTCCACCGCGTGATACCTTCCCGCCTCTTAAATGAACGGCTTCAAAATCCTTGGAATATACAAATATTTCGGCAAATGGGATGGGTTGCGGTAAATTCGGTACTTTACTTGAGTCAAACTTAAAAGCAAGATAGTGTTTATTAACAATCTTATTATCGGAATCGTTAGGTATAAGTTGGTAATAGTTAGTTCTGATAATAGCTTCGATAATATGAAACATGCTACGCAATACTTGATCTTCACTGCTGATAGTTACCGTAGCAAGATAATTAGTAATATTCTCTTTTATTTCAGCTAATTTTTTATCAGCTAGACATATTGGATTAAATTTTACATTAAATAAAGCCACTAGCATTTTAGTATATACCGGATGCTTTATTAAAGTAAGTTGTACGTAGCCTTTGCCGTAGATAAAACCGGTTTGATGTAGATATCTAGTTAAAGCTTTGACGAGCTTCACCTGTTTCCAATTAAAGCCGGCAAGTACTATCAGCTTACTTAAAGAATCATTGGCAAGAAGTCCGGAAGTTATTTTATCCAAAGCCTCTTCAACATTTATTTTTAATTCAGTGATATCGTCTTTCACCGGCACAGGACTAGTCACGATAAAATTATATACCCAGCTTTCTTTAATTTCCCCTACTTCTTTAATAACAAAGCTTTGTTCATCAATTGCTTTAAAGCCTAAATTCTCTATCGGCGGAAGTATATTAGAAAGGATTAATTTGACGCTAGGGCTGTATATTTTTAAGTGAAACTCAGATTCATTAATAGCTACTAAATTAAACAGGCATTTTTGTTTATTACTAGCTTTTGTTAGATATTCAATATCTACTAACGCTGTTTCAGGAGGAAATTTTTGGCGATAATCTGCGGGGAAAATAGCATCGAAAAGTTTTAAATTAATTCCTGCCTGATATTCGCCGAATTTTTTAGAAAGTTTAAGATAAAAATCTTCACTCCAGCGAGTGGAAATACGGTCTAAATCTTGTTGTATTATTTCCGCTTCAAAATTTATTTGGTTTTTATCAACAGCTTCTAAAGTAACAAATAAATAGGAAAAACTTCCTGCTACTTCGGTGATATAATTAGATAATATTTTGCTGCCGAATTTTTCCGTCAAATAACAATCTATCTTATTATGTATTTCTGAAGTTAGCCGCTCCCTCGGTAGAAAAATTATTATATTAAGGAAAGAACTTGACCAATCATATTGAATGAATAATTTAAGTTTTTTGCTCATCATACTTGAAAGCATGTGCAGACACATACAATATAAATCGCCTTCATCAACTTGGATAAAAGCCTCCCTAGGTAGCGACTCCATTAGAATTTTTAATTTATCGGCATTATAACCCGATAACGAAAATCCGGCTTTTTCTAGTACAAAATTAAGTTTTTGTCTTAACAGTGGAATATCACTTATTGATTGGTAGTATATAGGGAAGTTGTAAATGCCGAAAATGATACTTCCGGAAATATATTCACCGTTTTTATCAAGGTTTTTAACTAAAATATAATCTACTAAATTATCCGGATGAATAAGCGAAATGCTATTGACTTTACCCAAAATAATCAATTGATTTTGATGTAGCGGATTTGCCGAGCATTTTATAATATCGTCGATCTCCGATTTTATATTTTGCCATATTTTTGTTACGCCTTCTTCTTTCGTTAATTTTAAAGATTTCACGTCAAAATCAAGCATCCCTAAGAAAATTAAATTATCATTCTTTAACCAACGTAGAAACTCGCTAGACTCGTTACAATTTAATTTGTCATTCTTGCATATTTGTTGATTATTGGAAATCAGCAAAGCTAGCTCATCTAACCTTGCTATTAATTTCTGCGAAACGTTATAACCTTGTTCAAGTTCATCTAATCTTGCATTTAACGATTCTTTTAAATCGGCAATAGCTTTATTATCTAGATTCCCTAAAATAGATATATGCACTACCGATTCAGCTTTTGCGTCATTAGTAGGAGTATCTACTATCTTCAATAAATTGCCCTTATCGTTGCGTATACAATTAATAACCGGATGTAGTAAGAACTTAGTCGGTAAATTAATATTGGCAAGTAAACACACTATAGCATCGACTATATGAGGCTTGTTATCGATTAATATTAAAATATTAACCGCCGGATCATTTTCAATAACCGTGCTTGTTACCGCTAATTTTTTGCTGCCTATCGTCCTTTTTTTAAAAAACTCGAAAGCTTGGTCGGCAAAATTTTGAAATAATTCTCGCCTATTATTAAAATCATAATCTATCGGAATATAGGTTAAAAATTTTTGAATAAATTCAACATAAAATAATTCTCTTTTACGTGTCGTACTAAGCTCTAAAATCTCTGTTTTATAGCTCGGCACTTGACAGTTTAATCTACTTGCATTTAACGCTGATAAGTTTGTTACCATATTTACCCTAAAATTATATATTCTGATGTTATTCCTGCGAAGGCGTTGTTGCGTGACTCGAATTTTTGCAAAGCGTTCGGTGTCATTCTAGTTCCTTGATCACGGCATCCAGTCTTTATTAAGGTTTTTTCTGGATACCGTGGTCAAGCCACGGTATGACACAGCCTTTTTTCAACGTTCATACACTAGTGGATCAAATCACGCCATGACAATATTCAAAATTCCCTTAAACTCGCATTATATATATGCTATATAACTTATATTATATTAGATAAAATAACTTACGCAAGAGGGATAGAAATATAGTGGACACAATATTTGCTCAAAGCTCGGCATCGGGTAGAGCGGGAGTAGCAGTTTTTAGAATTTCCGGTTCTAAAAGCTTAGAGGTTTTAGCTATGCTGACTAGGAAAAAGAATTTTAAACCGAGATTTATGTATTATCAAAAACTTATCGATCCTGAGAGCCTTGAGCTAATCGATAATGCTATGATGGTATATTTTCCTGCTCCTGCTAGCTTTACAGGTGAGGAGGTCGTAGAAATTTACCCGCATGGCAGCAAAGCAATTGCGATAATGCTTACGAGTGTGCTACTAAATATTGCCGGTATTCGAATAGCCGAGCCAGGTGAATTTACCAAAAGAGCTTTTTTAAACGGTAAATTTGACTTAACCGCTGCCGAAGGGATTGCCGATTTAATTGAAGCAGAAACTATTATGCAACATAAGCAAGCAATCAGACAGGCAGGAGGAGCACTTGAACTTTTATATGGCGAGTGGCGTAAGAATCTTTTAAGGATAATCAGTTTACTTGAAGCATATATAGATTTTCCCGACGAAGACATTCCAAATGCCGTACTTACTGAAGTAATGAATATTAGTACTAAACTCAAAGACGAACTAATAAGTTATCTTAACGATAATCGTCGAGGGGAATTACTCCGAAGCGGTATAGAATTAGCAATAGTCGGGGCACCGAATGTCGGCAAATCTAGTTTGCTAAATTTTTTAATGCAACGAGAAATAGCTATCGTTTCAAATATAGCAGGTACTACGAGGGATATAATTGAAGGTCATTTAGATATCGGCGGCTATCCTATCATTTTACAAGATACCGCCGGTATAAGGTCGGGAAGTGACGATTTAATTGAACAAGAGGGCATTAAAAGAGCTATAGAATCAGCTAAAAAAGCCGATATTAAAATCATTATGTTTGACGTAGAACAATTAACCTTATTAGGTTCAAATTTAAATAAGGCTATTATTGATTTAATTGATAATAACACTATAATAATTATCAATAAAATCGATTTAAATAATTCCGGTAAAATATTTTCTATTGAAAGTAAATATAATTGTTTAAAAATTTCGATAAAAGAAAATATCGGCACGCAGGAGATACTCAAAAACATTGAAAATATTGCCACAAATATTGCCGGCTTAACCGAAACACCTTATATAACACAGGAACGTCATCGTCGTTATTTAAAGCAAGCACTAACGGCATTAACAAGCTTTAATTTGGAGAAAGATTTAATTCTGGCCACCGAAGATATTAGAATGGTAATTAGAGCTATTAGTGCAATTACCGGCTCTATCAATATAGAAGAAATATTAGGTGAAATATTTAAAAATTTTTGTATAGGGAAATAAAAAAGAAATTATTATAGGCAAGTGGTGGTATTGTGTGGTCCATAATTTACCGTATTATGGTTATTACAAGTATGGTGTCATACCGTGGCTTGACCACGGTATCCAGAAAAAACCTTAATAAAAAGACTGGATGCCGTGATCAAGGAACTAGAATGACACCGTACGCTTTGCAAAAATTCGA
>JAJIYK010000043.1 GCA_020881235.1 Rickettsia endosymbiont of Oxypoda opaca
CCAGTCTATAATGTCATAAAAAGACTCTAAAATAAGCCTAATACTGCTTTATTTTTCTGGATGCCGTGATCAAGTCACGGCATGACACAGCCTTTTCTTTAACGTTCGTACAACACAGGGTCAAGCCACGGTATGACATTGAAGCCATTTTTCGAGCCATGCAACAACACCGAGACTGAAAGGAGCGTGACCATGGCGTAGAATTTTTAAGTTATCAACTCTTATTTAGCAATGTCTAAAATATAGCTTGCTTTATTAAACTAGTCAGACTAGTATGCTGATATAATTTAATATTATTTGAATAATTTATATGAAACAATGGCAAATGCAGGAAGCAAAGGCAAAACTAAGCGAAGTAATACAGAAAGCAGTCAATGATGGACCTCAAGAAATTAGCGTTAGAGGAAAAACAACAGCAATTATATTATCAACAGAGCAATATATTTCTCTAACTTCTCCTAAATCTTCTTTTATTGAGTTTTTAAAAAATTCTCCATTATTTGGGGAAGAATTTGTTTTCGAAAGAGATAAAAGTCCTTGTCGAAAAATCGAGTTGTAATTATGAGTTATTTAATTGATACAAATGTAATTTGTGAGCTTACTAAGGTAAAACAAAATGAGCGAGTAGTAGAATGGTTTAAGTGCGTGCAAGATCGAGATTTATATTTAAGTGTTTTGACTATAGGGGAAATACGTAAAGGAATCGGCAAGGCTGTAGAGGTAAAAAAGAAAGAAAAAATACGTATGTGGTTAGAGCAGGATTTAACAACATGGTTTGCCGATCGTGTTTTACCTATTGATCAGCAAGTAGCTAATAAGTGGGGAATGCTGCAGACTCTATCAAGCAAAACTCTACCGGCTATTGATAGCTTAATTGCTGCTACGGCTTTACATTTTGATCTTTTATTAGTAACACGTAATATTAAAGATTTTAATTATGCGGGTCTTGAGGTGATTAATCCTTTTGATTTATAAGTATATTGCTTACATAGATACCGTATTATGGTTATTACAAGTATGGTGTCATACCGTGAAGTATAATGTCATACCGTGGCTTGACCACGGTATCCAGAAAAAACCTTAATAAAAAGACTGGATGCCGTGATCAAGTCACGGCATGACACCGTACGCTTTGCAAAAATTCGAACCATACAACAACGCCCATGTCATGCGGGGGTAACATATTAGTAACAAGGAGTAAAACAATATGAGTGTTAAAATTACAGTGCCGTCTCTCGGCGAATCGGTGACGGAAGCGACTATTGCTAAATGGTATAAAAAAGAAGGTGATGCCGTTAAAATAGATGAGCTGTTATTAGAGCTTGAGACGGAGAAAGTCACGCTAGAAGTTAACGCTTCTGCTAACGGTACTATTAGTAAAATATTAAAAAATGAAGGAGCAAATGTAGCGGTCGGTGAGGATATAGGAGAAATCCTAGAGGGAGCTACTGCATCGCCGCAGCCGCAAAAAGATACCGCAAATTCTGAACCTACTAAAGCTGCCGCACAAGATAATGCTACGCCTAAAACCTTAACCGAAATAATGCCGGAAAAAATAGTAGCAGCTAATACTAGCCTTGCACCTTCCGTACAAAAATTAGTGACTGAGAATAAACTTGATTCGAATAATATAAAAGGTTCGGGGAGGGATGGAAGAATAACTAAAGGCGATGTATTGGAAGTATTAAATACTCCTGCAAGTCAAGCACCGACTCCACAAGCAAGCCCTACAGTAAAAACAAATGACGATAGAGTGCAGCGTGTTCGTATGTCACGCTTACGTAAAACTATTGCCCAACGTTTAAAAGATTCACAAAATACGGCAGCTATTTTAACGACCTTTAATGAAATTGACATGTCGAAAGTAATAGCTTTGCGAACACAATATAAAGAAGAGTTTGAAAAAAAACATAACATAAAACTTGGCTTTATGTCTTTTTTCGTGAAAGCTACTATTGAAGCTTTAAAAACGATTCCTTCGGTAAATGCCGAAATAGACGGCGATGATATTGTTTATAAAAATTATTATGATATCGGCGTAGCGGTCGGAACAAATCAGGGTCTGGTAGTTCCTGTTATTAAAAATGCCGATAGTTTAAGTTTTGCCGGCGTGGAACAAGAAATAGGAAATTTAGCCAAAAAAGCACGAGAAGGGAAATTATCAATGGCTGACCTATCCGGCGGAACTTTTTCGATTTCTAACGGCGGAGTATATGGCTCGTTATTATCAACACCGATTATTAACCCGCCGCAATCAGGTATTTTAGGACTGCACAAAACAGAAGAACGAGCCGTAGTAATAAACGGCAAAATTGAAGTACGTCCGATGATGTATATTGCACTCTCTTATGACCACCGAATAATAGACGGCAAAGAAGGCGTTACTTTCTTGGTAAAAATTAAGGAACTTATCGAAAACCCGGAAAAATTATTGTTAAATTTGTAATAAAATCTTTCTATTAGCAATTAGGAGTATAACCATGTCTAAAGAAAAAATAGATTTAAACGTAGCAATAGAAAAAATTAGTCCCACCGCCAAAGAGATAGAAGAGTATATTATCGTTCAAAGGCTTAACCCACAAGCTAATCTAACTTTAAACCAATATTTAAAAGATAAATATTTTAAAGATAAAAACGTAATAGCGGTTGCAGATTTATCAAATAGAGATTTTAGCAAAGAAGGTACTGATAAAATTATCGATCTTGCCGGCGGAGATTTTAGCGGTGTTATCTTAAAAAATACTAGTTTTAAAGGATGTGATTTATCGAAAGCTTTGTTTTGTGACGTTGATTTTGATAACGCTTATTTTGAAGATACTATTTTACGAAATATAGATTTTAGAGGTGCCACTCTTGAAAATTGCAAATTTTCCGAAAATTATAAAAATTATTCATCTTTAGGGAAAGGGCAAGAACTTGAAGGTATAAAATATAGTACTACTTCATCTTTAGGAAGGATATATGCCGATGTTAAGGCTGAACATTTTAAAAGAAAGGAACACGAGAAAACGATAGTCGAAAGAAAACAAGAATTAAATGAAATTTATAAAACTCTGACTGTGCAGCAAACTGCTTGGTATGCTGTCGGAAGAAATACCGGTAATGAAAAATACGATAAGTTAGATGCAGAGCTTAAATTAATGCTACATAAAAATATTTTTCCGCCAAAAGATTTGGTAATGCATGCAAGTTTTCAAAATATTTTTAGTAGTGAACACTCAGTATTTGATCCTGCTTATATAAGAGGCTCTAGTAAAGAAGAAAGAGAGCAAGAAATAAAGCTCGTATCTTTAACACGAGAAGATGTTATAAGTTATCTAAGTGCAAGCAAAACTAATGAAAAGCTTAGTTTAAACGATTTTGCTAAAAGTAAATTAACTACGCCGCTTAATCAAAATGTAAGAGTAGTTGCTGATTTATCAAGCAAAATTGATATGCTTACTAATAATGAGTGGCGAGGCAGAGTTGATTTATCCGGTTTAGATTTTACCGGTGCTGATTTGAGCGGGGCAATTTTTGCCGGTTCAATTTTAACTAATTGTAAATTTGAGAATACAAATATAAGTAAAGCAAATTTTGAAAGTGTTGAACTTCAAAATGCAAGCTTTACGAATGTTAATGCTGATAACGCCAATTTCTTTAATACTAATATAAAAAATGCCGTTGTTAATGATAGTGAGTTTACCCATGCTTTTATGTCTCGTTCCGACGGTAAAGAAGTAATAGTAAAAAATTCAAATTTTGATTATGCAAATATAAAAGACGGCAAATGGGACGAGTCAAAACTTGTGGACTCTACATTTAATTACGCTAACTTAGAGGGTATTTCCCTGATCTCTGCGGATTTACAAAAAGTAAAAATGCAGCATGCAATACTTGACAATGCGATTTTAACAGGTTGCAAAGTTATAGAATGTGATTTATCAGATTCTTTAATGAATAAAGTGGAAGCAAGCAAAGCAGCGTTTCATGATACTATTTTAAAAAATATAGAAGCTAAAGGCATAAATTTCACGGATGCTGAGTTAGATAAGTTAGTAACACTTGAAGGTGCGAATTTACAGAGTGCTATTTTAAAAAGGATTAATGCGGAAGGAGTAAATTTTGCTAAAGCTAATTTAGATTTAGTGCAAGGTCAAGAAGCCAATTTACGTGGTGCAATATTAACCGACGCTACGGCAAAATTCGCTAATTTCCGAGGAGCTATTTTAAAAGAAGCTAAGGCTCAAGACGTTAATTTAAGTTATAGTAACCTTGAAAAAATTGAGGCACAAAATGCGGATTTTACTAAAGCTTTAATGAGGCGAGTGCAAGCAGAAGGTGCAGATTTTACTGCCGTGAATTTTACGGAAGCCGATATTACTCGATCAAATTTGCAAAAAGCAATTTTAGCACAAATACAAGCAGGGAAAGCAATATTAGATGGTGTAAATTTATATGACGCTAAGCTAAAAGAAGCTAATATAAATGAAGCTACTATAGATAATGATACTAATATTGCTCATACCGATATTACAAATATTAAAGGTAATTTTGTTCAAGACGGGCAGCAAATTTCGCCGTTAGAGCTTAAAAATGAGCAAGAAAAATTAGAAGTAGAAAATAAAAAAACTATTCAAAATACAACACAAGGATTTTTAAAAGGGGCAATAGATGCGGTTAGCTTGTTGCCGCCGACTATACGAAATGTTCAAGGATTTAAAGAATTATATAATAATTTTATAAAATTTCAGGAAGTAAGTAATAAATTACTTAGCGATAAATTATTAGTAGAAGAGCGTAAAAATTTACAAAAACAACAAACAGAATATGCAGCTAATTTAATAAAAGGAGCACAACCGGTTTTAAAAAGTTATCAATCTATTTTAAATAATCCGGCAAGCTCTGATTTTCTAAAAGATAACGTAGCACAAGCGGCAATTATTCCGGTGTTAAATGCCGTCCTAACTCCTCTACTAACTGAGCTGTATACTCCGGAAGCACAGGCGGCAGGTGTTGTAATTCCTAATATGTTTGATAGAGTCAGCCCCAATTTTATTAGAGATTTACTGCCCGTATCAATAAATTTAGTAGCCAGTGTTTTAGAAGGCGATTCAAATCAAAAAGTACAGGATATTTATAAAAATTTAGTGCTACCGTCGGAAAATTCAACGCAAAATATCATTGGCAGTGCATTTGCAATATTAAGCACCGATAATGTGCAAAATACTATTAACAATGACCTTGTACCATTTTTAAAAGATACTAAAAACCAAGAAGAATTTGTCAAAATTGCTCAAAATGCTATGGATAATAGTTTAGCTCGGGAAGTTCCTAAAAAACTATTTGCCAATACCGTAAATTTAGCTGTCGATGTAAGTGCTGCAATGCTTGCTAGCACCCCGCAAATTATTGGAAACTATCAAGAATTCACAAAATACCAAAGTAATAGTGAAGAACTTTTAACTAATAATAATTTATCGGTAGAAGAAAAAAATAAATTAGTAGATGAGCAAAAAGAATCGACAAAAAATATTTTAAAGAACACTGAAATACTTGTTAATAATATATCACCTATTTTAGAGAATAACTTAACAGAGTATTTTAAAAATAATACCGATGATATTTTGAAATTTTTAGATAAGCCGCAAGTTCAAGATCGTATAAGATTGTATAATATAACGCCGGAATTTGCTAAAAATTCTACAAAAGCAATATTACCGTTTATGGAAGAAATTTTGCCTTTGGTAACTAAACTTACTAAAAATTCTTTAGAAGGTGAGAATAAAGAAAAATTAACCGAACTATTTTCACAAATTCAAGAAGTGATAAATATACATCCCGATAATCAATCAGAAAAAGTAGGAGTAGTAGTTAAGTCTTTAATTAGTTTCAAAAAAGCTAATCCCGAAATAGAAAATATTATAGAAAAAGAAATTCCGGAATTATTAGTAAAGCATGCGGACACCCTTGGACCGGTAGTTGAAGAATTTTTAAATAAAACTGAAATGGGGAAGAAAGCAAAAATCCAAGGTGAGAAAGTTATTCAGGTGTTAGGAGAACATGCACCGGCTTTGGGAAAAATTGCAAGCTCATATAGTAAAGGTCAATACGGCACAATGGTAAAACCTATATTTGAATTATTAGCAGATAAAAAAGTACTCGGAATAATAACAAAAAGCGTTATTAATTTAAGTGCCTATAAATTTCAAGAAAGCTTTGTTCCAAATAAAATACGGAATAAGGTAATCGGGTCGGAAATGAATAAAACTATAGTTGAGCTTTTAGAAACACAATCAACATTATCCGATGAAAAAATTAATTTAGCATTATTATTTCACGAAAGAGATAAACAATTAACAGAAAAGGAATATTCAGCGATGTTTTCTTATTCGTTAAGAGATAAAAATCTTGAAGGGTTATCTTTTGAAAAATCGGCATTAAAATTTGATAATTTTAAAGTTAAAGGATTTAATTTTGATAATACTAAATTTAAAGAATGTTCTTTTAAAGGAGCTGTATTAGAAGGGTGTTCCTTTAAAGGAACTACTCTTAACGAACAAGTAAATTTTGCAGGGGCGACTATTGATGCTGCAACTCTAACAACACTTACTCCGGCAATTAAAAAATATAATGCTAAACATCCAGATAGCCGTATTGTTTTAGACAAAATAAAAATTGTAGGAGATGTAAGTAAAATTGATTTTGCAGGAGTGGTTTTAAATAATCCGGAATTTATAAGAGACAAAAAAGTTAAGTTGCAAGAAGGTAAGGAAACGCCTAAAAACAATAAGCAACCCAAACCGGCTGTTATGAATAATAAGGAAAATGGCAGAGGGATTTAATTTGAATATTCACTTAATTAACTTGCAGGAATTCGTATATTATTTTATGGTAGGTCTTTCTTTATATTTGCGGCATAACTTTAAAGGCAGAATGTAAGTAATGATAAAATGTACCCGCCGGATTGAATTTGATGCAGGACATAGAATTATCGGGCATCAAAATAAATGTCAATTTCTGCACGGTCATCGTTATATTCTTGAGGTAACCGCTGCCGCTAAAAATACTAACAAATTAGGAATGATAGTTGATTTCGGCGAAATTAAGCTTTTTGCCAAAAAATGGATTGACGATAATTTTGATCATAGCCTTATCTTGCATCAAGATGATAAAGAAATAGGAGAGAAAATAGCTAGTTGGACCGGTCAAAAGATATATTATATGCAGAATAACCCCACGGCCGAAAATATTGCACTTCATTTAAAAAATGATATTTTCCCTAAGCTTTTTGTCAGTCAAAGTTTTTTTATTATCAGCCTTAAGTTATTTGAAACGCCTAATTGTTTCGTTGAGGTATAGCTTATGAAGCAATATTGCGTAATCCTTACTACAACTAATAGTAGAAAAATACTAGATGAAATAATTAATACTTTACTTGACATGAGCTTAGCTTCTTGTATACAAATTGAAGATATTGAAAGCTATTTTAAATGGGAAGGTAAGTTAATCTCTGAAAAAGAATATAGGGCTGTAATCAAAGCTAAATCAGATAATTACAAGAAAATTGAAGAGATAATTGTAAAAATTCATAATTATGAAGTGCCGCAAATAATAAAAATTGATATTGATGATGGTTTAACAGCATATTTAAATTGGCTCGGTTTAGCAGGAAGTGGGGTGTAGGCGGAAAAAGTAGCGTTGTCTTTGTGAGCCGATGTTGTTGCGTAGACGTCCTGCTCCGGTGTCATTCTAGCTAAAGGCGGGAATCCAGAAAAAACACTTAAAATAAGTAAAATTATATAAAAATTTACTATATAATTCGCTTAAATATTCTCTGGATTCCCGCCTTCGCGGGAAGACCTTGTTGCGTGGATCATAATTTACCATATTATGGTTATTATAAGTACGGTGTCATACCGTGGCTTGACCACGGTATCCAGAAAAAACCTTAATAAAAAGACTGGATGCCGTGATCAAGTCACGGCATGACACCGTACGCTTTGCAAAAATTC
>JAJIYK010000044.1 GCA_020881235.1 Rickettsia endosymbiont of Oxypoda opaca
GTTGAAAAAAGCCTGTGTCATGCCGTGACTTGATCACGGCATCCAGAAAAATAAAGCCATATTAGACTTATTTTAGAGTCTTTTTATGATATTATAAGCTGGATTCCGTGGTCGTAGCCACGGAATGACAGAATTTGTACCACTTTATTTAAACGTTCGTACAACACAGGGCTTGACCACGGCATGACAGCATTTTCTAAAGACCTAATAAATACTACCAAAAGTTACAAAATATGATAAAAATTCTAAAAGGATTAGTTTTATTGATTCTGCTAAACGTATCACCGGTCAAAGCCGATGATACGTTTACGTGGATGTCAACTAACCCTTCAGAATTAAAAAATTTATTCGGTTGCCTAGAGATTCCGGAATTTACTAGCTTTAAAACCGGTAAAACATCGCTTGATATTGCAAATTCCGGAGTCTGGCAATCAACCGGCAACAACGTTGAAAAAGGTAAATCAATAAAATTTAGTTGGGTTACGGCAGGAATAACACCACAACCTAGAAAATATTTAGTATTATATCGTATAGATCCTAGATTTGATAAACCGCAAATTTTCATTAAAACTTATAATTACCAAACTAAACAATACGAGGCTGATGATTTTCCGGCATTTACTTCTAACCCTGAGGATAAAGACCTTGGTGCTATAGCATTTCCTAAAATGCAGGATTATATTAATTATATTAATTTTGCCGGAGGAAGAAAAAAAATTCGAGTTGAAATAGGGGACGTGATAAATTTAAAATTTATTTCTCCGTCTAGCTTTTTTAGTGCTGCAACTAAAAACAACGTTTTGACCCAAGAGCTTGGACTAAGTAATGTACTTGCTGCTTCAGCACTTTACACGAATCCTACTATAAGCGGTGGAGATAACAGAATATTATACGGTACTGCAGATAAAATATGTAACATTCTTGATCCAGCTCGAAATAATAGCTTCTGTGAAGGAAGCGGGGTAAATACTCGCTATATAGGCAATAATAGTATGGCACTGGTAGGACAAGCTTTTACGTCAAGTGGAGCTAAAAGCCTTATGGATCAAATAACGCTATGCTCTCACCCTATAAGCGATAATTCTGCTGCTTGCTATTATCGGTACGGTACAGATATGGCAATAAAAATCAATAGTCAAATCATAAAACCGGCAGGAACCCCGCTGATAGAAATAAGCGGTTATATGTTTCCGTTTCTTTATTATAAATCAACTATCGGCGGTGATTTAGATTTTACTACCGATTTACCGATTAGCGGTATGTTTGACCAATCCTCTAAGATGAGTGATTGGCTGCAATTTAGTGATTTTAATAGTTTTTCAACATATATTAATAGTGTTAAATGGGGTGCTAAATTCATACATTTCGGTAGCTATCAATTTCAAATAGAAATAGGTAGCGGCGATAACACCGTTAGTAATGCCGACCTAAACAATATAAAAGTAGAATATCTTATAGCACCTGCCGGTACAACACCTGATAATTCAATTTCAGGCAGAGCGATAGACCAAGATTTTTCAACCGATGCGTATCAAGACGGCTATCTGTGGCTAAGAGTAACAAACACTAACTCTTATCTACCGCAAGGCTCGATTATCGTAGATTATGCTAATTATACCGGCACGACATGGTTTTCGGATATAATTTATAACGGTGCAGTAAAACCTATTACCGATCAATTTAAAACCTTCACGGAAAATTTTTATCGAAAATTACTCAAAAATTCTGCTGTCCAAAATATTGCTAAAGCATCATTAACGCTTTATGTCGTTATCTTTGGGTTAATGTTTGTAATGGGAGCTTTAAAATTAACGGCACAAGAGGTTGTAACGAGAATATTTAAAATAGCTATAGTAGCTTTTTTGCTTCAACCGGAAAGTTGGGATTTTTTTAATAAATATTTATTTAGTGCATTTATAAACGGTATTGATTATTTTTTCAGAAATGTTGTCGGGGCTAGCAGCTCTCAGGCTAATGTTTTCGGTTTCATTGACCCTATATTTGATAAATACACTAACGGCAGAGTTTGGGGATTACTTTTTATTCAGCTTCTGCAAATTCAAAACGGTCTAGCATTTATAGCAATTATGACTATTTATGCTCTTATACTTTATTTCAGAGCCATATTAGAAGTTATAATCGGTTATATTATAGCTTTTATAGGCATGTCCGTTATGATTTCCTTAGCACCGTTTTTTATAATATTAATGTTATTTGAAAAAACTAAAAGCTTGTTCGATAATTGGTTATCGACATTACTTAGTTATGTTATGCAACCGACAATACTCTTAATCTTTTTCTTGCTAGTAGATCAAATATTATCCGAACAACTTTTAAAAGTAGTGGTTAGAGCTTGCTGGGGGATGCTTATCCCGATAGAAATAGGACTTGATTTAACTCACCTCGGTATTTCTTTGAATTTTTCTTTTACTTTACCGTTTTTGCCAGGCATACCTTTTTTCATACCGGAAGTTCCTACACTTACTAGTGATAACCTTTTAGCACATGATACTAATACTTTCTTAGTATTATTTACTACCGCTTTACTCTTTTACTCATATTGTTTAATGTCTTATGGGCTAGTAAATTATGTTACAATTGTAGTTGCACAATTAACAAATGTTACTCCTGCTAGACAAGAAGGTAATTATCAAGCACCTACTAACCCTACTGCGTCTATTATGAAAGATATAAGCTCAGTAGCTAAACCGATAGGAAATGTAGCATTAGCTCCGGCAAAGCTTTTTAAAGATAAAGTAATTGACCAAAATTACACAGCAAGCAAACCGGATAATAAAGGTAAAGAATATACCAATAAACTTTTTTCTTCGCGTAATGACGTGAAGGACGGTAAAGAAGACGGGAAGTAAGTACGGTGTCATACCGTGGCTTGACCACGGTATCCAGAAAAAACCTTAATAAAAAGACTGGATGCCGTGATCAAGTCACGGCATGACACCGTACTTGCAATAGCCATAGAGCCATGCAATAGCACTCCGCACAGGTGGGAATGGCATAAAGAAATGCAGAGATGACACTAAAATCGAACCATACAACATGCATAAAGTAACTTTAGTCTTTAATTTAAAATGAAAAAAAATATTTTTGTTATTTTATTAATATCTTTATTATTTCTGTCAGGTTGCAGCGGTGATAGGTGTATCGATCCGGATGATTTCGGCTTTATAAAATTTAATATTTCTTCTCGGTATAAAGCAGAAGAATTAACTTCTAGACAAGAAGGAGATCAATCCGCACCGTGGCGTGATAGCGGCTATAAAGTAAATGGTTATCCGCTTACTATAGTAGTTAGACCCTGGGAATATCAGACAGGCGATAAAAATACTTCTCAAGAATTATCCGCTTGGTGTCCTTGGTATGGTCAAAAAAGTAATACTAATACTCTCTCTGCTTTTTGTCTAAGGCTACAAACATGCCAGTTTATAGACGGCAATATGTGTCCTAGCCCTACCCCAAAAGACGCCCCTATTATTAATGCTCCATGTCTGCTTAAAAACGGCGTAGGGCTTTATTTTTTGATTGCGGCACATAATTCCGACCCTAATAGTTCTCCAGATAGTCAACGTAGTCCAAAAGGTATAACACGGCATCTAGGTGAACCCGTAAACACCGCAAATACCGGTTATAATTTTTATAGCATTAATAAAACCGGTCAATTTGTCCAGTCGGGAGGAATAAATTACCAATATGACGGGGTAACAGCTTCCGACTATGCTCAGTCTAACCTTTATTTTAAAATTTTAGATAAATTTTATGACGATAACGGCGGACAATATCGAGTAGTTATTAAAGCAGGGGTTAGTGATACTAGACCCGATCCGTTAGAATTTTTAACAAACTTAATACAAAAAGAATTATTTGGAACTAGCGATACGGATCAAGGGATAGTCAGGAAAACATATCAAAATATAATTGATACTCCGGGATATCGTTTAAGCGTTTCAGCTATTTTAACATTATATATAATGTTTACCGGCTTTTCTTTCTTAATAGGTAATCTAAACCTTACTCATGTTGAGCTACTAATTAGGATATTAAAAGTTAGTATTGTATCTATATTATTAAGCTCCACCCAAGCTTGGACATTTTTCCATGACTATATATTTGTATTTTTTGTTGAAGGGGTTTCGCAAATACTACAAATAATAAAAGAAGCCTCCGCTACCGGTCCGGGTTCTCAAAGCCTTATAGGACTACTTATATCTCCACAAACTCTTTCTAAACTTTTTTCTTTATTATTTGTCGATCCTTTAGGGTTTATATATATTTTTCTATATTTGATAGCTCTTTACTTTATTTTCATGCTGGTATTTAAAGCAACCATTATCTACCTTACTGCTTTAATAGCTGTCGGCATGATTATAACGATGGCTCCGATATTTATTTGCTTTATGTTATTTAGTATAACACGTTCGTTATTTGAAAATTGGTTAAGGCAATTAATTTCTTATGCCATACAACCTATTATATTATTTGCCGGAATTGCTTTCATTTCCATGATTATCAGAACTGAAATATATTCTACGCTCGGTTTCGGAGTATGCAAATATGACTTTCCGAATTTAGGTCCCATAAACGAGCTATTCGGTAGCTTTACGGAAGATTTAGACGTTAGCCTCGGTGATTCAATATTTTATTGGTGGTTTCCGTCGCCAATGAAAGGGGGAATAAATAATTTTCATAAAGAAAATATATTAGTACCTACGGACTATAAAAAAGATGACGGTACTTTTTGCTCTGCATATGAATGTATAGATAACCGCTATATTGAATTACCGTTTTTAGATCTTATAAAAGATGCTCGAAGAATTTCTAATTTTATTAACGGTAAGTTTGTTCAACTTGACGGGTTATTATTAATATTCGTATCCGTATATCTATTAAGCAAGTTTAATGATACTGCAGTATCGCTAGCAAAATTCTTGTCGAATACTTCAGGCAATTTAACAAATATACAAAAAATCGGTAACCAGGCTTATAGTCCTATTCAAAATCTAATTAATAAACCGATGAATTATGCTGCCGGCAAAGCAGGTAAGAGTATAAATACCTTACAAAGAAAGTTTATTACTCAGCCTATTTCCGATAAATATGAAGAATATATGACCGGTAGGGTGATGAAAGAAGCACTTGATCCTAAATCGGCTAATAAGAGCGTTTTAGCGGAAGTTAAAAGAAAATACGGCATAGAGCTTAAAGATGTGAAAAACGTTAATGCAGAAAATGATTATCAAGGGGCTATTAAAAAATTATTCCCTAATGTTACTAACTCGGAGGAACTTAATAAATTATCTGCAAAAAATTATAGCGGATTACGAGATAAGCTTGCTGAAACTAAATTTGAAGGAAAAAATTATAATTCTTTAACTAAAGAGCAAAAAAGTGAGCTTGACAAACTTATGAAGCCTAACGAAGGAGAAAAAAGTCTGCGTGAACTTGCGATTGATGCCAAATTTGCTAAAGATTATCAAGAGGCTTACTTTAAAACCCATCAAGAAATGTCAGGAAGAGGGGTAGGCTTAATCGGTAAAAATATCGGAGTCGTTAGAAGCTGGCAAGAAATGCAGAACCGAGTTAAAACAAAAAGAGAGTTAAAAGATGCCAAGAGCTATGCTATAGGAGAAAAACTATATGCCGGTTACGAAGGACTAAAACGAGGAGCATTAACGGCAGTAGTAGGTAAAGACCTCCGAGATGCTTATGAGGGTAATCTAACCGGTGCAGCATGGCATGATTTTGATTATACCGACCCAAGACTTAGAACTTATGATGAAGCTTTAAAAGATAAGGATAGAGAACGTGACTATAAAGAGCTAAAATTACAGGTAGATAAAGAAACACTTAGCACTCAAGAGGACGTACTAGCTCCCGAATATCTTGCAAGGCTAGAGCTGCAAGGTAGAAAAGACGACGCATCATATTACGAGGACTTAGCTAAAAAGAAACTTACGCATGAGATACGACATAAGTTATCGGAAGGCGAAGACCCGGTAATTATGGGCGATAGATTTATGCGAGAGAAGGCTACCGATTCTCAAATGCATCAAATGATCGATAACGCACATGCGAAACATGCCGAGTTAATAAACGAGGATTGGTACTCTCGCCGTGAAGATCATTACAATATGATGCGTGAAAAAGCCGAACAAAATATTGAAGAAAAATATACCCTTCTTAAAGATCATTACAAAAGAGATGATATAAAAGCTGAAGAAATACCGACACTACTTGAGCAATACCATAGAGAAAAAACTACACCTTCAGATGAAATGACTGCAGATATAAACAATTTTAAAGCCGACGTTAAGAATTTTGAGTATAGTGGAGAAGTGCTGACAAAAATAGAAGATAGAAAAGAAACGATTACCAAGGTAGTAAACTCACAGATTGAGGAAATTAACCGGCATAGAGCAAATACTAAAATGGCAGAATACGTAAAACCGGTCGTAAATGAAGGTAGAAAGCTTAGAAGATTGGAAGAGCATTTAAGAGATATGAAATAACGTGGACGTGAAAATTGTCCCCCGTGGCTTGTACCTGCGTTGTTGCACGGCTCATAATTTACCGTATTATGGTTATTACAAGTACGGTGTCATACCGTGGCTTGACCACGGTATCCAGAAAAAACCTTAATAAAAAGACTGAATGCCGTGATCAAGGAACTAGAATGACACAGCCTTTTCCTTAACGTTCGTACATTAGTAGGTCAAGTCACAGCATGACACCCGAACGCTTTACGAAAATTCGAACCAAACAATAACGCAGGCTTGACGACGGCATAACATTTAACCCAACAACTTTATGGAGTTTTTTATGAAGGCAAAACAATTAATAAACGAAACATTTTTAGATGCCGTTCTAGCTAAAAAATTAGGTAAATCTTATACTTCTCCAAAAGAAATTAATGACCCCGATTTTGATGAGGCGGCAAAATATTTCATTGACCTACTTCTTAAAGTTGATGGCTTTAAACCTGTTAAAACTGCCGTAGTTCATCCAACAGATAAAGAGTCGCTACTCGGTGCAATTAGAGCCGCACAATTTGACGTAATAAAACCTATTTTTATCGGTCCGCAGCATAAAATTGAGGCTGTAGCCAAAGTTAATGATGTAAATCTTGAAGGTTACCAAATTATTGACGTTGAACATAGTCATGACGCAGCAAAAAAAGCTGTAGAGCTTGCAAAAAAAAGAGAGGTTGCCGCAATTATGAAAGGCTCTCTGCATACCGATGAGCTTATGTCGGCAGTAGTTCATAAAGAAAACGGATTACGTACCGAACGTCGTATAAGCCATGCTTTTTTAATGGCAGTTGCTACCTTTCCTAAGCCTTTTATTATTACCGATGCGGCTATTAATATCCGCCCTACTCTAGAAGACAAACGTGATATAGTTCAGAACGCTATTGATTTAATGCATATAATAAAAAGTGATCAACAAGTCAGAGTAGCGATATTATCCGCCGTTGAGACTGTTACCTCTTCAATTCCTACTACTCTTGATGCTGCTGCCTTATCTAAAATGGCAGATCGTGGACAGATTACAAACGCTATAGTTGACGGACCGCTTGCATTTGATAATGCTATATCTTTATTTGCTGCCGAGGCAAAAGGTATAAACTCCCTAGTCTCAGGAAATGCTGATATATTAGTGGTTCCCGACCTTGAATCGGGTAATATGCTGGCCAAACAATTAAAATATCTAGGTCAAGCCGTTATGGCAGGGATTGTCCTGGGTGCACGTGTACCGATTATTTTAACCAGTAGATCCGACCCGATGGATATGCGGGTTATTTCCTGTGTGCTCGCTTCCTTTATTTATCATGATGCGAAAGCAAAATTACATAACACCAAAAATAAGGGGTGAAAAATGAGCGATGTACTATTAGTAGCTAATGCCGGTTCCTCCAGTTTAAAAATTTCTATTTTTGCTATTCAGGATAAAAAAATTACTGATAGAATTTATCGTATTTTTTTAGAAAAAGATGATGATGAAATAATATTTCATCTAAATAGTAAAGATAAATCCGAGCAAGTGCTTTCTCGGAAAATTAACGATGATGCTATTAGCATGATGATTGATATTTTTGTAGAATGGTGGAATGAACAACAAGGATTAAACTTAATCGCTACGGGACATCGTGTTGTTCATGGCGGTAAAAATTTCAATAATCCCGTTATCGTTACGGAAAAAATTAGCGAAGAGTTAAAAGATTTAATTCCCTTAAGCCCTTTACATCAACCTTATAATTTACAAGTACTAAATTTATTCCGTCAAAAATATCAAGAAGTAACGCATGTAGCATGCTTTGATACGGCTTTTCATTCAACTAATCCACCGCTTGCCAAAGCATTCGGCTTACCGAAAAAATACTATGAGCAAGGGGTTTATCGTTATGGCTTTCATGGTCTATCTTATAAATGGGTTAGCCATCATTTCAAAGAAATAGTCAAAGAAGATTTACCTCGGCACACTATTATCGGGCATTTAGGCAGCGGCAGTAGTATGTGTGCACTTGATAACGGCATTAGCGTTGCTAGCTCTATGGGCTTTAGCGTACTTGAGGGGTTAATGATGGGTACTCGTACCGGCTCAATTGACCCAGGCGTAATACTTTATCTTCTTGAAAGCGAAAAAATGACGGTAGCAGAGATAACTAATTTACTATACCGTCAATCGGGATTACTTGGGGTATCGGGGGAAAGCTCAGACGTGAGAGATTTATTAGAAAGTAAAACAGCCGATGCTAAATTTGCAATAGAGCTTTTTGTTTATAGGATTCAGTTAGAAATAGGAAAATTAACGGCTTCACTCGGTGGTCTTGATTGTTTAATTTTTACCGCCGGCGTCGGGCAAAATTCCCCGATAATCCGAGAAATGATTACCGACAAACTGGCATGGTTCGGCATTAAGCTAGACGATAAAGCAAACCAAGAAAATAACTACCTAATCAGCAGTACAGACAGTAAAGTCAAAGTTTACGTCATCCCGACAAACGAAGAAAGAGTTATCGCACAAGATGTGATAAAGTTTTTGTAAGGATTTAATTGTTGTATGGCTCGGAAAATGGTTTCAGTGTCATACCGTGGCTTGACCACGGTATCCAGTCTTTTTATTAAGGTTTTTTCTGGATACCGTGGTCAAGCCACGGTATGACACCGTACGCTTTGCAAAAATTCGAGCCATGTAACAACGTTAATGCCTTGCAGGAATGACATATTGCTATGCAAGAACAAACAAAATGAAAAACTAACACAAGCAAAATAATAATTATGGACTTAACTACTAACGACTTAGAACACAATCACCACATCCCTTACGGCTGGCGGCGGTGGCTTTTCTCGACCAACCACAAGGATATCGGCATTATGTATATCATATTTGCGATTTTTGCGGGGATTGTCGGCGGGTTGTTCTCGCTACTATTCAGGCTGGAACTCGCTATGCCGGGCGGTCATTTTCTAAATCATGATTTCCAATTATATAACGTGCTAATTACTGCACATGCAGTAATTATGGTGTTCTTTATGATTATGCCGGCTTTATTCGGCGGGTTCGGTAATTATTTCGTGCCGCTACTAATAGGTGCACCGGACATGGCTTTTCCACGCCTTAACAATATCAGCTTCTGGCTATTAGTTCCCGCCTTTTTATTACTTATGCTTTCGGCATTTGTTGACGGCGGTCCAGGCACGGGCTGGACGCTTTACCCTCCGTTAAGCAGCCTTACGGGGCATCCGGGTGCTGCTGTTGATATGGCTATTTTCAGCTTGCATTTAACGGGATTATCCTCGATCTTAGGCTCGATTAACTTAATCGTTACTATATTTAATATGCGTGCTCCAGGCATGGGATTATTTAAAATGCCGTTATTTGTTTGGTCTATTTTAGTTACTGCTTTTCTAATAATTTTAGCTATGCCGGTACTTGGCGGCGGTATCACTATGTTATTAACGGATCGTAATTTTGGTACTAACTTTTTCAAGCCTGACGGCGGCGGCGATCCGGTATTATTTCAGCATTTATTTTGGTTTTTCGGTCACCCTGAAGTATATATAGTAGTGTTGCCCGGCTTCGGTATAGTTAGCCAAGTTATCTCTACCTTCTCCAGAAAACTGATATTCGGCTATCAAGGCATGGTTGCCGCTATGGTTATTATCGGCTTTATCGGCTTTATAGTATGGGCGCATCATATGTTTACCGTCGGACTGTCCTATAATGCTTTAATATATTTTACTGCCGGCACAATGATTATTGCCGTCCCGACGGGCATAAAAATATTTAGCTGGATTGCGACGATGTGGGGAGGATCGCTTACCTTCCCGACGCCAATGTTATTCTCGATAGGATTTATTATATTATTCACCATCGGCGGCGTTACCGGTATAATTCTGTCCAATTCGGCACTCGATAGAGTGTTACACGATACTTATTACGTCGTGGCACATTTCCATTATACCATGTCACTCGGTGCTTTATTCACCGCTTTTGCCGGCTTTTATTACTGGTTCGGTAAAATGTCGGGTAAGCAATATCCCGAAATACTCGGAAAAATCCATTTCTGGATTACCTTTATCGGCGTTAATTTAACATTCTTCCCGCAGCATTTTTTAGGGCTTGCCGGCATGCCGAGAAGAATACCCGACTACCCTGAGGCTTTCGCCGGCTGGAATATGGTGTCATCCATAGGTGCAGGGATATCTATGGCAGCGGCACTTTATTTTGTGTTTATCGTATTTTACACTTTAAAATACGGCAAAGATTGCCCAGCTAATCCTTGGGGAGAAGGTGCAGATACCTTAGAGTGGACACTTACCTCACCGCCACCATTCCATACGTTTGAAACACTACCAAGGATTGAGGCTTAGATTATGAGCGATTACACATATTGCGGCGTTTGGCGAAGATTTGGAGCGTATCTTTTTGATCTTTTTATTATGTTACTTAGTATATTCTGTATTTCGTATATATTAAATGCTTTCCTAAAAATTATTTCTCTAAAAATATTTAATATACATAAAGAATTTTATAAATGGAAGGTAATAGAGGGAAATTTTACGATTTATATAGTAATTAGTATGGTATTTTTGGTCATTCAAATAGTATTTTACTGGACTTTATTTGAAAGCTCTAAAATACAAGCTACTCCAGGAAAGTACTTATTGAATATGAAAATAATAAACCAAGATGGAACAAAAATTAGTTTTTTAAAGTCATTTTTTAGACTATTACTAAATATATTAATCATTATATTTGGATTTGGAGTAGTAGAAATAATAAATCTATTTTGTATAATTTTTACTAAACAAAAAACATCTATACCGGACATGATTTTTAATACCAGAGTAGTAAGGCGATAGTTATTACAAGCACGATGTCTGCCTTGGCGGGGTTGTTGCATAGTGCTAAAAAAGTGTTATATGTCATTCCCGCCTTTGGGTATTGTTGCGTGGATCGATTTTACCGTATAGTGTCATACCGTGGCTTGACCACGGTATCCAGAAAAAACCTTAATAAAAAGGCTGGATGCCGTGATCAAGTCACGGCATGACACTGTACGCTTTGCAAAAATTCGATCCATGCAGCAACGCAACACCCACACGGGAATGACATCGAAAAAGTAGGAAAATAATAACATTAAAACTAATTCTTCATTTATGAATAGTTAACATGACGCAGAAAAAACCCATAATCGGTATTACGCCCGATTTAGCTCAAAACTGCGAAAAATACATTTATGCAGCTTTTCCGTGGTATGCTCTGCGTAAAAACTACGCCGATGCAATAATTCGTGCCGGTGGTGTACCGCTACTTTTACCTTATCAAGATAATACGACAATAAATGAGTTACTGGCAATTATCGACGGCGTAGTTATTCCGGGCGGTGACGAAGATATTCATCCTAAATTTTATGAAGCTGAATATAGCGAAGACGCAATTATTGCGAATAATGAACGTGACGAGTTTGAAATTCTGGTTTTAAAAAAATCATTAGCAAGAAATATCCCTGTTCTTGGGATATGTCGTGGGATGCAGTTATTAAATATTGCCTTTGGCGGTAATCTTATTCAGCATATACCTGATTATATAAAAAATAATAATCAAGATATAATAATTAATCACGAACAACCAACCCCAAAAAATATAGTTTCTCACTCTATTACTATAGAGGCGGGGACTAAACTTGCAAAAATAACAAATAACAAAACGCATGTAATGGTTAACTCAACCCATCATCAAGCAATTGATCGAGTCGGGAGCGGTCTCGTTGTATCAGCTAAAGCAAATGACGGAATAATAGAGGCGATTGAATTACAAAATCATAAATTCATCATAGGAGTGCAGTGGCACCCCGAATATTTAAATGATAATAACGTGGATTTAAATTTATTTAAAGAGCTTATTAAAGCAAGTAGTTAGGTAAATATCAACGTTATTGCGGATAGGGGCAGGCATTGTTGCGTGGATCATAATTTACCGTATTATGGTTATTATAAGTATGGTGTCATACCGTGGCTTGACCACGGTATCCAGAAAAAAACTTAATAAAAAGACTGGATGCCGTGATCAAGGAACTAGAATGACACCGTACGCTTTGCAAAAATTCGATCCACACAACAATGCTATCTCGTAACGGTTCTATTAGGGGTATTGAAAACATTCGCATGATTCAAAAAGGACAAATCACCGGTGCTAATAACAATCCTTCTACTTTCGAGAATTTTAAAATATTAATGGCTGCATAATATCCATATCTTCAACCCATCATAATACGATAGACCCGTTTTGTCGGGACTCTCTACTAAAATGCAACTTCAAAATTTTAAGTCCCGGTAAAGATTAATAAATGCTTGACATTTTAACTAACCTTCTATATAATGCATATTATATAAATTAAGTTATTAATATATAGTTAATAACTTAATAACTACCCTCTGTTTTATTAATAACTACCTTCTATTTATTCATTTTTCTCTAAAATACTACTCGCCAATTACACGTTTTAACTTAATCACTTTTAAATTATTTATTTTTAACTTTTTAAAAACAGGCTTTTATTATGATAAGTATTAAACAACTCTATACACTTTTATTCGGTGACTACGGAACGAAATTAGAGAAAACAAAGTTAGAACACTCGATAAAGGTAATAAACAACTCTCCTAATTTGTCCGATACGCAAAAAAATGATATTTTTATATATGCTATATCGAACAACAAAAGTTTAACGAACAAAATAGTATCAAATGTTATAGGACAAGGCTCCGGCTTAAATTTTTCAAAACCGGCTACTTCTAAAGGCTCGTTAACTGTGTCGGAAGAAGAAATTCTAGAGAAATTTTATACTTTTGAAAAAACAAACAAATTTTTCGGTTTTTCTAGCTCTGAAGCGGTTCAAAATGCAAGGAATTCCATTTCAAAACTAGAAATAAAAATTGCAGAAGTTTCAAATATCTATAAAAACATCGCTACAAAAAATATTGAATTATCTACAAAAAAATTGGAGGGCAAGCAAAAACTTGAACAAGACATACAAGAACTAGAGAATAAACTAAATAAAGATTATATACAACCGGTGACTAAAATAGCAAAGCATGAATTAGCACGAAGCGAATATATCAAACTATTTAAATTAAGCAAATTAATAGCGGATTATATTGAGAATAACAATACACCAAATAATGGATTAGCATATAAGCATGCTTATAATATGGTGGTGTGTTTCGGCGGAGATATCAGCAGTAATAAAGATATAGGAATTATAGTTGAAGAATTTTTAAAAGTGCACGGGTTTATTAAAACTCAAAAACCTATATATGATACGTTTGCAGCATTTACCGTTGCTACTCAAGGAGAAAACGTAACTTTAAAAAAGTGGCAAGAGTTAATTAACAAACACGGCAAGAAAGCTATGGGTTTATTTGCTATTGCCGACCTGATTGAACAAAAACTTGCTGACTTAGAAGGAAAAGTAGGTGGACATATAGCTCCAAAGGAGTTAAGCGAAGCACAAAATATAAAAGTGAAATTAACTTATAAGCGAGCAGACGAGTATCCTGAGCTTGCAAAGGTATCTCTTGATTATAATTTAAATAATGAATTGTTTGATAAATGTTTAGACATAGAAAAACGAAAGAAAAAAAGTGACAATTTACCTGATGTCATCGTACATGGTGCAGAAGTAAGTGTTGATTTACGTATCGGAAATAAAGAGGCACTACAAGAATATCATATAGTAAAATTACCAATAAATGATCCAAGAGCATATATCTTAGGTAAAATTACTGATTGTTGTCAATCTGTAGGAGGGCACAGCGAGGAGTGTGTAATTGACGGCATAACTAGAGAAAATAACGGTTTCTACGTTTTATTAAAAAATAAAAAGAAAAATCAAGAAAACTTAAAAATTTTTAAACAAACCGGGGAAATCGATTATCAAAATTTTGAGATAGTAGGGCAAGGATATACCTGGCTTAGTGATGTAGGAAATTTAACCTTTGACTCCTGGGAGAATTTACGTAATCAAAAATTAGGCGGTGGTTTAGCAGATGACGGCATAATAGTGCCGTTGTTAAGGCTATTCGCCGAAAAAGTATGCGAAACTACTGATATTTCTAGAGTTACTATTGGTACCGGCGGTAAGACACCCAACCTATTTAAAGCTCAAAATACTTTAAATAACGAAGAAAATATGAAAGAAGGTTTTAATTACGTTGATGCACAGTATCAAGTATTAATAGGTCAAAAAAAATATTTAACAGCTCTACAAGCAATACTCGATGATAAGAATACACATTGTGGTAGGAAAGAAAAGACGCTTAAACAAGTGAAAGAAAAACTAAATATTGAAGAAGGACAAAATATTGATGAATTTATACTTAATTATTATCTGCAGACAAAGAGTGGTTCAGAAGGCTGCACAAATGGATTTTTTACTTACGAAGATTTAAAATCTCTACAAATCACCTTAGTAAGAGGGGTAACAAGTGAAAATGCAATATCTGGATATAAAAATAGAATTTTTACGTTTGATGTTTTAAAAGATTTATCTTTAGAGCAGACACTTAGCCTTACAACCTATAATGCATTCAAAGGATTTGAAGAAGGCTATTTTACGTTTGATGTTTTAAAAGGGTTATCTTTAGAGAAGCTACATAACCTTACAACCGATAATGCATTAAAAGTATTTAAAGAAGGCTATTTTACGTTTGATGTTTTAAAAGATTTATCTTTAGGGCAGATACATAGCCTTACAACCGATAATGCATTAAAAGGATTTGAAGAAGGCTATTTTATGTTTGATGATTTAAAAGGTTTGGAAGCAGGAAAAATGATAATTCTAATAACATTCGGATTATCTATTTATCAAGGACAAGATTTTACTTCACAAGAGCAAAATGATAGTTTGTTTAAAGAAATAAAAGACTCAATATCGAAGTTAACATTAAATAATATACAAAAAATTATAAATCCTCTTAATTATAAAGTGTTAATTAGTACTTATTTTGATAATGTTATAGACGGACATAGAGAAGGACACTTTAAAATCGATGATCTAGCAAAACTAGAAGCAGAAAAAATAAAGGGTCTTGTAAGTCGTGATGCAATCAAAGGGTATAGACAAGATTATTTTAAATTTGATGATCTAGTAAAACTAGAAGCAGAAAAAATAAAACTGCTTACAAGTAAGTTTGCGTCATGTGCATATAGTAACGGCTGGCTTAACTTTAATAAGCTTAAAGATTTAAGTATATCAGAAATAGAAATTCTTACCTCTGAAGAGTCACTAGAGAAATATGATAACAATATATGCTCATTTGAAGATTTACTAAATCAAAACGATGGAAATTATCATTTTACTAAAGATGAAGAGTATAGCGTTGATTTAGTAGGTTAACTTTAGGGAGGCTGTTGCATGGTTCGATAAAAGCAGCAGTATGTCATTTCCTGTGCAGCATTGTTGCGGTTATTACAAGTATGGTGTCATACCGTGGCTTGACCACGGTATCCAGAAAAAAACTTAATAAAAAGACTGGATGCCGTGATCAAGTCACGGCATGACACCGTACGCTTTGCAAAAATTCGATCCACACAACAATATCTTCTGCAATGATTATGGTAAATCTACATTTAGCTAGGAATGCCCATGTCTTTATTGCACGCCTCAATTCTTACCGTTTTTCCTGAAATGTTTCCAGGATCGTTAGGTTTATCTCTGGCCGGTCAAGCATTACAAAAAAATATTTGGTCATATGATGTTATCAATATCAGAGATTTCGGTATAACTAAGCATAAAAATGTTGACGACGAAGCTTACGGCGGGGGCGACGGCTTAATAATGCGACCGGATGTTTTAGGTGAGGCTATTGATTATAGCTTATCTTTAAATCCGCAAAGTAAGATTTATTACCCGTCACCAAGGGGCAAATTATTTAATCAAAGCCTTGCAAGGGAAATGATACGTCAAGATAAAATGATAATTTTATGCGGTCGCTATGAAGGGATTGACGAACGCATAATTGAAGAGTATAATATAACCGAAATTAGCGTAGGGGATTATATCCTATCGGGCGGCGAAGTAGCGGCTCTTACTATTCTTGATTGCTTAATCAGATTACTACCGGGCGTTTTAATAAATCAAAACACGTTATCCTCCGAATCTTTTGAGCAAGACGGCGAGTTTAGCGGCTTATTAGAGTGTGCTTTATATACCAGACCCGAAAATTGGCGAGGAAGAAAGGTACCGAGTGTTTTACTATCGGGCAACCCTCGATTAATTAACGAATGGAAACGCCGAGAATCTATTGAAGCTACCAAATTACGTCGTCCGGATTTATTAACACGGATTTAGGATAAGCACTGATTTTTTACCGGTATTTAAGTACTAAATTTTATTAGATTTTTATAGGAGTTACATAAATGAATATTATTAGCCAGTTTGAACAGGAAAATATTGCAGCACTTACCGCAAATAAAAAAATTCCTGCTTTTAACGCCGGTGATACCGTTAAAGTTACCGTCAAGCTTATTGATAGATCAATAGAGAAGGACGGTAAAGAAAAAATAATTGAAAGATTTCAAGCTTACGAAGGCGTAGTAATCGCTAAAAGAAATAGGGGTATCACCTCTTCTTTTCTAGTGCGTAAAATTAGTCACGGTGAGGGCGTAGAAAGGCGTTTCATGACTTATTCCCCGATTGTACACGCTATTGATGTAGTAAAATACGGCGTGGTTCGTCGTGCTAAGCTTTATTATTTAAGGCAAAGAAGCGGTAAATCGGCCAGGATTAAAGAAAGATTCATCCATACTAGTAAGAACCCTAAAACTAAAGCAGTATAAGTTTAAGCTATTTATTCTTGATATCATTCTCACCTCCGTTGCTGTGTTGGCATTGTTGCGTGGATACCTGCAACGTCATTGCGAGCCGCTGCAAGCGGCGTGGCAATCTAGAAAATAATAATTTTCATAGCATTTTTTGCTGTTTTTTTTCCTAGATTGCCACGTCGGCACTACGTCCCTCCTCGCCATGACGGGGTTTTTTGTAATGATTCCGATCCACGCAACAACGCCTGCGTGTTGTACGAACGTTGAAAAAAGGCTGTGTCTTTTAGTTACTTGATCACGGCAACCAAGAAAATAAAGCCATATTAGGCTTATTTTAGAGTCTTTTTATGACATTATAGACTGGATTCCGTGGTCGTAGCCACGGAATGACAGAATTTTTACCTCTTTATTTAACCGTTTGTACACTAATGCCCCCGTGGGTGCTGTTGCATGGACACCCAAACCATCATTGCGAGGCACCTCTTGCCAACAACGCCGCTACGGTATGGCAAGCTGCCTTAAAATCTTCCTCCTTCCTTTCAACTTTGTTGCAAATTTACAGTCCGTTAAATTTTTATCAGATGTTTAATTAATTATTTATTCAACTTATAAGACAAAAATGCTTTTATATTGGTTGATCAAAATAAATAAATAATTATAAGGCAGAGTATGATTAATGATGATGGTGATAACAATAATAATAGTGGTTTGTTTGGTAGTCTTGTTAATGGTGTTAAAAAGATATGGTCACCGACACAAAATCGTTTTACTGACCCGCAACCTATATTAGAAGAAGAGGAAAAGGAAGCAGAGAAATTAAAGGAAGAATTTAGTAAAGATTTTTTTGCAACGACAGTAAAGGAATATTATTCTACTACCGCTTCTTTCGATAAGCTAAAAAACCTATTAAAGAAATATTATTCTACTAATAAAGATAAAGAAGAATTTAGTTTGAAAAAAATATTATGCGATGAACGTCTTAACAAGGACTTATATTTCAATGATAAAAGTCTACGTTTTGTTTATTCCCATACTAATCCAAACCCTAAGTTTGATATTGAAATAGTTAAAGATAAAAAAGAACTATCAGCTAAAGATATTGGAGAGGCCTTAAGTTATAAGTTTGATATTGCAACAGTAAAAAGTGAAGCTTTTCGGGAAAATTGGTCAAAAATTATCCTAGAATGGGCTCAAGAGCACGCAACAGTTATAGATGCAGGAGTTATCTTAGAATGGATTGAAAAAAACGTAAAGTGGCATGATGACATAAACTGGTTAAAGGATAGAGAAGTATCACCTTCTATTTCTCCTTTACTTAATATTAAGACCTTAAATATTTCTAATACTTTTTTTAATGATGCTAATATTTTAAAGCTTGCAAACTGGCTTAGAAATAATACCAAGGTTACAGATTTGACGTTAACAGGAATTGGTTTAGATAATAAGAAGGCAATAACTTTAGCGGAAATATTTAAGGTTAATAAAACAATAAAAACGGTTGATCTTAGAGGTAACAAATATATCACAGGAGAAGGGATAAAAACTTTATTAAAAATAGAAAAATTTAGCAAATCAGTAGAAAAGATTCTTATTGGTGGGATAGAAAGAGAAGTCAATATTTTTGACCAAAAGTATAAAGATGACCAACTAAAATACTTAGAAAATACAGACCTTTCACAAAAATTAAATGGACAAGAGGTGGAAGATATAAGAGTTGGGCAAATATTAGATAAAATGATAATTGGCGGTAATGAAATAAAAGGAAACTATAAAGAAGTTTCGATGATTTTTGGAGCAGAAGGTGCAGGTAAAAGTATTCTTGCTAACCATCTAACAGAAAAACAACTAGAAAAACAACCAGCAAGTTTGTATAATGAACTTACCGGGACTTGGACTTTTAAAATAGTTAATCCCGAAATAATGGAGCAAAAAAACAAGCCCGACAAAATTAAAACTCCAACTAAATTTACCGGAGAAGGTGTAATTATTGAGTGTCCGGGTATCGGATATATCGGAAAAAAAACTATCGAGGATATAATTACTAGTCAGTATTATATTTGGCAAACGCTCAATAATGCAATTGAGCCGCAATTAAAGTTATGTAAGTTTTTACTTACTATTTTTAATTCCCCTGGAAATTATACTATTATTACTACTTTAATTAACAATTTTGCCGAGATTTTTAAAGATAAAAATGAAAATATTTGGCGGGATAATATTAAAAAATTAAAAGATAGCGTATCGTTAATAGTAACTCATGCGGATGAAACAAAAACAAAGGAGCAGATAAAAAATATCCTTGATGAATATATAATAAACAATGAAAAAGAATATCATAAAGACATAGGAATATTTTTAAAAGATTCCGTAAATATTTTTTGTCAGCCTACTGATAATAACAATGAAATCTCCAACTTGGTAAATAAGGAAAATTTAAAATTGGGTAATTTTATTGCAACTAAAGAAGGCGAGGCATATCTAACTATTCCCGACAATCTAACTATTTTCGATAAATTATTAGTAAACGAATTATACAATCGAGTCTATGATAATATTTATATAATAGGCAAAATTATATTAAATTTTTTTAAGAGTAACTATGAAAACTTAACTAATCCTTATAAGTCTTTTTATTCTCTTGATTTACATCAGAAATTAGACACAACAGCATTTTCTCAATATAAGCTTCTTTTACAAGATTGCTTTCCTAAATCTATTATACATGAAAATAATGGAGCTGTAGCAGAAAATTTTTATTTTCCTGCGTTAGCAGAAATAACAAAACTCAAAGGATTAAGTGTTAAAGGCGGTGAGAATTTTATAGATGATGTGAATATTTTAATTGGATATTTAGGGATTATAAAGGACTTTTTCTCCGGCAATGAAAAAAATCAAATGGATAATTATATCCACATTTTAGAGCAACAAGCCAATTTTCTAATATTTTTTGAAAAATTGTCAGATGTAAGAGATGTGCCAAATCCATTTGAGTATGGAAGAATAGAGCCTGTCACTGTCGATATTCATGACATTATAGAGAAAATGCTTATTCCGGGCATTAAATGTATGAAATTACAAAAGAATCAACCCTTAGATTATTATCAAGAAGCCTTGGATTGGATAGCAAAATATAAGAAGCTTACAAAGATACATGAGGCGGGAATAATAAAGAATTCAGCTAAAGCCTGCTATAAAATAGGATTAATATACGTTAAAAAAGCAGACGAGGCGAGTAAGCAGAAGAAAATTACAGAACAGATAGAAGACAATTTAAGTCAGGTAGGATTAAGTTTAGAGAATGTGGTTAGGGCTAAAGAAACTATACATGAGCTGGAACAAACTGTACACCGGGGGATGGAAGTAAGTTTGGAGGGGCTGATTAAGAAGAAGGAATTTATCGAAGTAATGGAAGCATGTTATTTAGGTGGAGTAAAGTTAGAAAATATAAATGCCGTTGGAAATCCACAACGAGAAGAAGCTAATGTAAATAATAATGGAAACCCACCTGCTCCTTTAAATGCTGATGAAATACGCCAGCAAAATGTCGATGGAAATCCGCAACAAGAAGTTGCTAATTTAAATAATAATAACAATTCGCAGCGAATTCCTTTAGAAGGGTTGGTGAAAAAGATGATTGAGCAGATGATTATAGATAATGAATCTATAAAAGGGCTAGAAAGCGATTTAAAAGAAAAGGGATTAAGTTTAGAGAAAGTGATTAAGCAGAAGGAAGTTATAGAGAAGATAGAACAAAATTTAGATCAAAGGAGTTTAACTTTAGAGGATATAATTATGAATAAAAATCTAAATAATAGAGACCAGATAAATAAATATTGGGGTGAGGCAGGATTAAGTTTTACTAAGTCTATCCTAAATTATCCTGAGCGTTATGGAGCGTATAAAGCATTAGGTGATTTATTATGTAAATTACAAAATGAAGAGGCACTAAACAATGCGATAAAATATTATGAGATCATTAATAATGATACAGGAGTAAATCATGCCTTTTCACTCTTAGAAACATTATTCCAAAATCACTTTAACACTTTAAAAGAATCATTAGACGTGCATTATGACATTTTAGCAAATTCCCTTAATAATCAAGAGAGGATAGATAGTACAAATGCAATAAAAGGACTTGAAGCTGAATATAAAGAAATAGCCTATAAAAAAATAAATCTTAAAATACGCCAAGGTGACTATGAAGTCAAGAAGGGTAAAACCCAACCTGCTAGAAATGATTATCAGAAGGCAACAGAATTAGCCAACGAGGAAAATGATAAAGCAAAACTAAATGATATAGAATTAAAAAGGCATAAGAGTTGTCAAGTAGATATAGACGCAAGCAAACAAGATAATATCTTTATTAAAGCAAGCGATGAAAAACTAAAAACAGGCAAGAGTTGGGAGGCTCCTAGTATAGCCTTATTCTTTTCAGACTTAAAAGAAACCGAAAGTATAATAAGGAAATATTTTTCTTATTACGATGATGCTGAAATTCCACCGCTGAACAACGGCAATGCTGCTGGAAATGTTGTTGGTGGTGCTGAAATTCCACCGCTGAACAACGGTAATGCTGCCGGAAATGTTGTTGCTGGTGCTGAAATTCCACCGCAGGACAACGGCAATGCTGCTGGAAATGTTGTTGCTGGTGCTGAAATTCCACCGCAGGACAACGGCAATGCTGCTGGAAATGTTGTTGCTGGTGCTGAAATTCCACCGCTGAACAACGGTAATGCTGCCGGAAATGTTGTTGCTGGTGCTGAAATTCCACCGCAGGACAACGACAATGCTGCTGGAAATGTTGTTGCTGGTGCTGAAATTCCACCGCTGAATAACGGTAATGCTGTTGGAAATGTTGTTGCTGATGCTGAAATTCCACCGCAGGGCGACGGTAATGGTGATAACAATCTGCTGCCCTTTGTAAATCTTGGTCCACCAACTTTACCATCATCCCTAGCAGAGATGTTAGGAGAAGGTTATCACCATGAATAATTAAGGGTCTTGTTGCGTGGCTCTAAAAATGATTCCAATGTCATACCGTGGCTTGACCACGGTATCCAGGGAAAACCTTAATAAAAAGACTGGATGCCGTGATCAAGGAACTAGAATGACACCGTACGCTTTGCAAAGATTTGAGCCATGCAATAACGCCGTTCAAGTCGCAGGATGACACATTAATTTCTTGAGCCAGGCAACAAAGCCAATAGATGTACGAAATAACAGCTTTTAAATTTTCATTAACAATGTCACAAGTTCGCCGTTTTGATACAGCTCTTTAACTATATCAGAGCCGCCGATAAATTCACCTTTAATATATAATTGTGGAAAGGTCGGCCAATCGCTGAAAATTTTTAGAGCTTCTCGAAGTTCCGGATCGCTAAGCACGTTAATATCACGAAATTCTACAGCTAGTTTTTCTAAAATAGCTACTACTGTACCGGAAAATCCACACATAGGCGACTCTTTAGTACCTTTCATAAATAGCACAACATTATTATTGTTTATTTCATTTTTTATAAATTCAAAATGTTTATTGGCAAAATTTTTGTTTTCCGTCATCTTAAAACCTAGTAAACTTTAATTAGACCTCTTGTATAACGTAGCTAATAAAGAGGAATTTGAAGGAAACACGAAGCCTCGATCCGCAGCGTACACGCAAGTAACGTGAGGATTCGAGCATCGGATTGACGTACAAATTACCTTTAGAAGCAAGTTATGCAAGAGGTCTCTTGAAAGTCAAATTTTACCATTTTAATAGTATATTATGCAAGCACAAATAAAGGATAAATTGAGAGTTGATAAAATTTTTGAGATTTTAAGCGATAATAATGAAAATCCTAAAACGGAATTAGAATATAAGAATGATTTTACTTTATTGGTAGCGGTAATATTATCGGCACAGGCTACTGATATATCAGTGAATTTAGCGACAAAATCCTTATTCGAGGTTTACGACACGCCGGAAAAAGTCTTACGGCTCGGCGAAGAAGGGCTAAAAAATTATATCAAATCTATCGGGTTATTTAATGCTAAAGCAAAAAATATAATTTCTTTGTGTAGCCTACTAATAAATAATTATCATAGCTGCGTACCGCACAGCTTTGAAGAATTAATTAAATTGCCCGGAGTGGGTAGGAAAACGGCAAATGTTATATTAAATTGTTTATTTCAGCAGCCAACCATAGCCGTTGATACTCATGTATTTAGAGTGGCAAAAAGGCTAGGGCTTGCCAAAGGTAATAGTCCCGAAAAAGTGGAAGCCGAATTATTGCAAATTATCGATAAGAAATGGCTGGCACATGCCCATCACTGGTTGGTATTACACGGGCGATATATTTGTAAAGCCAGAAAACCGGAATGTGCTATTTGTCCGCTTACAGGATATTGTGAGTATTATAGTAAGTTAAAGGAGTCTATGTCATTCTCGTGAAAACGGGGCGTTGTTGTATGGCTCTAAAAATGGTTTCAATGTCATGCCGTGACTTGATCACGGCATCCAGGAAAATAAAGCCATATTAGGCTTATTTTAGAGTCTTTTTATGACATTATAAACTGGATTCCGTGGTCGTAGCCACGGAATGACACCATACACTTTACAAAAATTCGAGCCACACAACAACATCGTTAGAGATATCTCTACCCCAACCGCTCCTTCAATTCCTGCAAGGAAAAATTTGCCGGTTTTGTGAAATCCGTTATTATATACCCGTTCTCAACCACTATAAGCCGTTTGCCGTAATTTACGGCATCTTCCAAATTATGCGTAATCATTAAAGAGGTTATCTTATGCTCTTCTATAATTTTTGCCGTTCTATCCATAACTTCCTTAGAAGCTTTAGGGTCAAGGCTAGCGGTATGTTCATCTAAAAATAATATCTTTGGTGGATGGGCAATAGCCAGTGCTAACAAAATAGTTTGTTTTTCGCCACCGGAAAAAGCACTAAGCGGCTGTTTTAAAAGAGCTAAAAAACGCTTAGGGTTACCGGTTAATTCAAGCATCTTCTCATTTGTCAAACGCTGTTTCTTTGGAAATCTGCTTTCCCATAAAGTAATATTTTCCTCTAAGGTCAATTCGGAAAATAATCTATCTTCCGCTTTTTGCGTTATCGTCACAAGCATTAAAGCTTTCTTAGTTGCGGGGATTTTATCGATTTGCATTTGATCCAAAAATATTAAGCCGGAAGTCGGCTGCATATAACCGGCTAGTATTTTAGTTAAAGTAGATTTACCGCTACCGTTATGCCCTAATATTACAACAAATTCTCCTTTAGAAATACTAAGCGTAGTTTTGGCAAGTATCGGCTCGTTTCTTTCTTTAACTTTAAATTCTATCTTTTCAGCATGTAAATAAGGCTTCATAAGCTACCTTTTCTTACTCTGCGTAATGAAATAAATAATATTATTCCGAGGATTAGCTTAAGATTTATTGGATCAATTCCTATTGCTAACAAAAAACTAAGACTGATAAAGTAAAATAATATACCTATGAAACAAGCGGATATTTCTTTAAAAGGACTAAATTTATTGGCATGGATTAAGATATGACGTCCGATTACAATAGCTCCGATACCGACAAGTGCAACGCCAAACCCCATATTAATATCGGCAAAGCCATTTACCTGCACAGTTAAAGCACCTGTTAAAGCAGCAAGCAAGTTGCTAAGACTAAGCCCTATCGTACGATAAAGCTCCGCCGGTTTACCTAAAGTATGTAGCAGATTCCGATTATAACCGAATGCACGAAGTAATAGCCCTATCCTACCTTGCAATAAAATTATTACCGCAATCATAATCAAACTATTAGTTATAATCAGAGGAATTAACCAATTTTCACTATTAAACAAAGATAACACAGTCGGCATACCCAAAACAGATATATTAGGGCGTTGAAGAACCTGCAAATTAACCGAGTAGAGCATAAAAACCGCAAGTATGCCGGTTATTAAACTATTAACTCGATTATCTTTTTGCATAAAGCTCACCACGCTACCTACTATAACACCGGCTATCATGCTAAGAATCAATGCAGGAAATAAGCCAAATGAAATAGTACGAGCAAATACTGCAGCCCCTAAAACATAAGTACCGTCAACAGTAAGATCAGTAATTTTCAAAATCTGATAGCTTATATACATACCTAGAATAAGAGGCAGCATTAGCAAAGACTGCTCAAGTGCAATAATTAAAATGCTCATTTTTATTTCCCAATTACAATATTAGTAAATGGTAATGTAGATAAATTTTCTTTAGTTAGGATTTTTTGTTTAGCAAAGGACACCGGATTAATAAATAGCGTTAAGTCGCTCATAGATTCGAAAGGAATATCACTCGGTTTTGTGCCGGTTAAAATCTTTGTAGCTATTACACCGGCTTTTACTCCTATTTCTTTTTCTCTTACCCCTACTGCAATAGTTGCACCATTAATTACCGAGCCTTCATCCGAAGCAATTATCGGAATTTCACGCTTAAAAGCTTCTTGCTTTAAAATATTTACGCCACTAACTATTAAATGATCTTTTAATATTAGAAAACCTTGTGTGTCTCTTGGAGCATTTTTTACAGCTATCGGTAGATCATTCAAAGTTTGGATCATTGCAAGATGCAGCGAAATATTGTTTTTTGCAGCGTATAATTTCAACTCCTCAACTTCCGGCATAACTTTTTCACTGCTGCTATAAATCAGAGTTATATTATTCAAAAAAGATAATTTACTAATCGAATCAGTAATTTTTATTTCGTCATTAACACCGGTAACTAAAGGAAGGTTTTTATTATCAATCATGGCTGCCGCACAAACTATCGGCTTATCCTTTATATGGGCAATTACGGTTTGACTAGCAGAAGTACCGATCGGGATTATTAAATCGATATTTTGATGCTTTATTTGCTTAATGTAACTAAGCAAAATATTAGAGTCGGCATGAGCATTTTTGACTATAATTTCTACATCACTATCGCTTAGAGATTCTTTAATTCCGACAACAATTTGCGTCATCGCTTCATGTTCAAGAGGTACTATAATTGCAACTTTTTTCTGCTCTGCATAAATTATAATAGGAGCAAATAGAAAAAATAAAAAAACTAAAAGATTTTTTTTGAGATTTTTTTTTGAAGAAAAGATTTGAGGAATAAAAGGAAGAAACATATTAATATCCTATAATGTAAAGTTAATAATTTATTCTGAAGCTCATATATATAAGTTTTTAAAGGCTTAGAAAATTATCTACGCCAACCTAAGTTCTGAATAAAATTTTTAACTTTTAAGGGTACTATCATGATTTAACTATATATCATTATTTTATTACTTAGTCAATTCCTAAATGCCTTGTTGCATGGATCGAATTTTTGCGTTCGGTGTCATACCGTGGCTTGACCACGGTATCCAGAAAAAATCTTAACAAAAAGAAAAGACTGGATACCGTGGTCAAGCCCACTGCTGTACGAACGTTTAAATAAAGAGGTACAAATTCTGTCATTCCGTGGCTACGACCACGGAATCCAGCTTATAATATCATAAAAAGACTCTAAAATAAGTCTAATATGGCTTTATTTTTCTGGATGCCGTGATCAAGTCACGGCATGACACAGGCTTTTTTCAAC
>JAJIYK010000045.1 GCA_020881235.1 Rickettsia endosymbiont of Oxypoda opaca
GTCATTCCGTGGCTCCGACCACGGAATCCAGTTTTATAACGTCATAAAAAGGCTCTAAAATAAGTCTAATATGGCTTTATTTTTCTGGATGCCGTGATCAAGTCACGGCATGACACAGCCTTTTCTTTAACGTTCGTACAGTAGAGGGTCAAGCCACGGTATGACAGCCCGTTATGCTATACCAAATCAAACCCTTTCAACGTTACTTAAAAACCAATCTACCTCGTTAGCGTTAGTGCTACGGGTAAATGTCCATTCTTCTTTAAGGTTTTCAAGCTTATCAACAACATTTTTGCCTTGAAATAATAGCTTAATAAAAACATTATTGCCAAACATATAAATCTCGGAAAATTGGGCATTTAAACTAGTTGAATCGATAAAATCCCCGTAACTTGGTGCTATTTCTTCAAATTTTTCTAAAAATCTTTTATCTACTAACTGTGATAGCTCATCTTTTTGCTTATTAGTTACTGCTTCAATAATCATTTGAAACGCTGCTTTGGCGTTATTTATAAAACTAATCGGTCTAAATGATCTAAGGCGTTTTTGTAGCATTTCCATACCGTCAACGACCGGCGTTAGATTTTGCTCGACTATCAAGCCGTCTAAAGCTTTTAAATCTTCGGCAGTCGGTTCAGTTTTTTTAGCAGAATCATTTGAGTTTTTTGAAGTATAAGTAACGTCTTTAACAGGCGGCTCGCCGAAATATGATTTGTCTTTGGTCGGATCGTCGTCGGAAGTAGAGCCAAGTGTAGTAATTAGTTTATTAACGATAAAAAAAGCGATACCTGCAAAAATTAATAACTCGATTATTTGAGCGGACATTGATGTTTTACTCTCAAAATATTTAAAAATGATAATAATATTCTATTACAAAAGAGAAGTTTTTAAAAGTTATTTATGTTAAAGAGTCTATAGTTTTTAGAAATCAATTCGAGGAAACATTGTTTACGGAGGTTAAAATTATTATAAAAAAGCTGTTTTGAATATATAAATAAAATATTTTATTTTAAGACTTCTTTATATAATTCTAAATTTTTTCGGAGCATCAAATCAAGAGAAAAATCATTAATTACAGTATGCCTTGCTGCTTCTTCAATTTTTTTAGCTTCATCGGTATTAAGGATAGATAAACAATAATCAATTTTTTGAGCTAAATCATTTGCGTCATTCGGTTTGACATGAAAACCTGTTATATTATCGCTTATTGTTTCAACCGCTCCGCCGATATTAGTAGCAATAACAAGTTTTTCCATAGCCTGACCTTCAATAATAGTGCGACCAAAAGCTTCGGGTTCAATTGAGACAGATATAATTATATCCGAAATGCCGTATAAATGTATTATATCGGCATCATTACCGAAAATTTGAATTTTATTTTGTAATTTTAAATTAGCAATAAGTTCTTTTACTCGATTTGTGAAACTAGGGTGTCTAGACAAATCTCCAACCATTAAACAATAAAAATCTCGATGTTTTAATTTACTTAACGCTTCCACTAAAACAAGGTGACCTTTCCAGCTTGTCATACGAGAGGGCAATAATATTATAGGAAGGTTGCTAGGTGCACCGTATTTTTCTCGGCATTTTGTGAGCTTTTCTTTGGTAAGATTCGTCGGGTCAAAATAATCACAATTTACTCCACGATTAATTACCTCAATTTTATCTTCATCAACTTTATAATTTTCTAATAAATGTTTTTTTACGAAATTAGAAACGGCGATAATTTTTTCACCCTTAAGCATGATGCTATTATAATATTTTTTAAGCGAATTGGAAATATTATAAATGCCGTGAAAAGTGGTTACGAATTTAGTATGAGTTGCTTTTGCCGCCAAGTAAGAACTCCAAGCCGGTGCTCGTGACCTAGTATGTATTAAATCCACCTTATACTTTTTAACTACTTTTGCTATTATTTTTGCATTACGCCAAATCATAAAAGGATTTTTAGTAGCACTATTCACGCAAATATGCAATATATCGTGGTCGTCTAATTCTTTAACTAAGGTACCGCCGGCAGAAATAACGATCGGGGTATGACCGAGTAGCTTAAGATGTTTTGCGACTTCTATCGTGCCTCTTTCTACTCCGCCTGAAACCAGAGCAGGAACTACTTGCAAAATAGTATATTTATTGTATCGTTTAGTTGAGTCTGAGGAAGACATTAAACTATATATTGTAATGAATAAGTTATATTATACACCACAAGAGGGGTTTGTTGTCTATAACAATTATAAAATTACCGACAAAAATGTTCCGTCTGTAATTTTTTTGCACGGATTAATGTCCAATATGAGCGGAGAAAAAGCTCTTTATTTAATGGATTATTGTAAAAAAAATAATTATAATTTTATCGCCTTCGATAATTTCGGTCACGGCAATGCCTCGGGAAATTTTGTAAGCCAGACAATCGGCTCATGGCTTTCGGGGCTTGAGTTAGTGTTAGATAAATTGATAGACGATGAAGCTATTTTAATCGGCTCGAGTATGGGCGGATGGCTAGGCATACTTGCCGCTTTGAATTTTCCAAGCAAAATAAAAGCTAAGATAAAGGCTTTGATTTGTTTAGCGCCGGCGGCTGACTTTACCGAAGATATTTGGCAAAATTTATCGAAAGAAGGTAAAACTAAAATGCAACAAGAAGGTTTTCTTGAAATAAGCGGGCGGAATTGCCGAGATAAATATCCGATAAGCTATAATTTAATATTAGAAGCAAAAAATCATTTATTATTAATGCGTGATAATATTGATATAAATATTCCTATTCATTTAATTCACGGAATGCTTGATGAGGATGTGCCTTATAATATTTCTATTAAATTATTGGAAAAAATAGTAAGTAAAAAAATGGTAATGAAACTTATAAAAGACGGAAATCATAAACTTTCGAGAGAAGAAGACTTAAAAATAATCGTCAATTCCCTTGAGGAAGTAATTACAGCAACTAAACTTAAAAATATTTTATGAATCAATCTAATTTTACAAAAATAACTAAAGTTCACGATTTTAAAGAAATTATGGAAGAAGTTGAACAGGCAAATCATGATAGTTTAGTACTTTTCGATGTTGATGACGTAGTAGTTATGGATACCGATGAGTATAGGCAAACTCATGATTATAGAAGAGAATTATTTAGCAAGATTGAAAAACGACTATCAAAAGAGCAATGTGAATTATTAATTAGTGTCATTTTAAAAGAGCGAAAAGCACGCTTTGTTAATCCCGATATTCTTAAGATATTTGAGAAATTAAAGCAAAATAAAATTCCGACTATGGGTTTGACTAAGCTTGCTACCGGTAAATTCGGCGTTATTGAAGATATGGTAGAGTGGCGTATTAAAGAGTTAAATGAGTTAGAAGTGAATTTTGCAGAATTAACTCCGCTGAATGACGAAATATTAATAAAAGAATTTGATGCAGGTTACGGCATTCCAACCCTAAAAGCCGGAATAATATTTACGGCTGAATATGATAAAGGAAGCGTACTTGAATATATTTTACATGAAAAAAATTATTACCCTAAATCAATAATATTTATCGATGATATTTTAGAAAATCTAGAATCATTACAAAAAACATGTAATGAGCTACAAATTAATTATCACGGGTTTGAATTTATGGGATCAGCTATCGTGCCTGAAGCCGATTTAGATGAGCAGCTTGAGAAAATTAGATTTGAGATTTTGGAAAAAGAATATCGCTGGTTAACTGATAAGGAGTTAAAGCTACATGTACAATAAATTTACTATTTTCTTAATCGTAATGGTGATTTCTCTATCTGTTGCAGCTGCTAAGTCGGTAAAATCAAATGCGGTAGGAGTAACGGCTGCCGAAGTTCAAATGGCTGAACTTTTTGACGTATTTAATGTTGTCGGGCAATGTAAAAACGATAATAGCCGTGATTATTATGCGAATATTGCCGGTAAGCTGGAAGTAGTATCGTCAAGCCAAGGGAATAAGGTAAATCAAGGAGAAGTGTTATTCATAATCGATAAGAATATAGCGGAAACAACCAAAATGAATGCCGAAGCTTTGTTAAGTACTAAACAAGATAATTATACTAGAAATAAAATATTATTTGCTAAAAAATTTATTAGTTCTGAAGAATTAGAAAGGTCTAAAAGTGATTTTGAGGATGCCAGATTTAATTATTCTAAAGCGGTAAAAACCTATAATGATATGTTAATTACGGCACCTTTTGACGGTAAAATAGGTGTGATTAAACCAAAACCGGGAGAGGATATAAAACAAGGCGATTATCTTTTTAGTATCGTTGAAGGAGAGGGAACACAAAGTATTTTTATTGAGTTGCCTGAATCGTTATACGGAAAAGTATCAAATGATACCGAAGCGATAATAACGGTCAATAAAACAGACGGTAAAGACAAGCAAGCTACTCCTCTTAGTGAAGAGATTAAAGGAAAAATTTCCTCAGTTTCCGGGTATTTATCCGATAACGGTACTATGGATGCTAAAATAATGTTACCGGCTAACAATAAAATGATGCATAATAGTTATGTAAATGTTACGCTTATTCTCAACCCGCATAAAAATTTAGCCGTGCCGGAGCAATGTATACAAAGAAATAATCAAGGTAATTTTATTTACAAGATAGATAATAATATAGTAAAACAACTATATGTAGAAATCGGCTCACGAACTAACGGCTTAATTGAAATCACTTCAAAAGATATCCATGAAGGGGATTTAATAGTAGCGGAAGGTACAACTAAAGTCGATGACGGGACGGAAGTCAAGTTGCAGGAAAGTGAGGGGTAGAGAAGGTGTTGTTGCGTGGATACCTCAGACGTCATTGTGAGCCGCTGCAGGCATTGTTGTGTGGATACCCCAAACGTCATTGCGAGGAGATGCGTAGCATCGACGTGGCAATCCAGGAAAATAATAGTCATCCTGAATTTATTTCAGGATATGCTACAAGAGATGCTGAAACAAGTTCAGCATGACAAGAACTGGATTGCCACGTCGGCACGATGTGCCTCCTCGCAATGACGTTTGGGGTATCCACGCAATAACATCAATGCCTTGCGGAAATGGCATCTAAAACTTGGAAATAACTTAGAAAATTAAATTTATATTAACTTAAAAAGGATCATCAAATGGAATATTTATTATTAGTTTTTAGTATTATAGCTATTTTAGTTATAGTGCAAATGGTAAAAGTCGTTCCTCAACAACAGGCTTGGGTTGTGGAAAAATTAGGGAAATTCGATAAAGTCTTGCAACCCGGTTTAAATCTTTTAATACCTGTAATTCAAAGAGTAGCTTATAAACATACTTTAAAGGAAGAAGCAATAGACGTGACGGCACAAACGGCTATTTCCAACGATAACGTAACGTTATCTATTGACGGGGTTTTGTATGTAAAAATTATTGATCCGATGGCAGCTTCTTACGGTGTTAATAATCCTTATTATGCAATCACCCAGCTTGCTCAAACTACTATGCGGTCGGAAATCGGGAAATTACCGTTAGATAGGACTTTTGAAGAAAGAGAAACCTTAAATGTTGCAATCGTTGCTGCCATTAATCAAGCAGCTATAAATTGGGGAATACAATGTATGCGTTATGAGATTAAGGATATTCAACCGCCTCAAACGATCCTTAAAGCTATGGAATTACAAGTTGCGGCAGAGCGTCAAAAACGTGCACAAATTTTAGAATCGGAAGGAAATCGACAAGCAAAAATTAACCATGCCGAAGGAGAAAAAGCACAAATTGTTTTAAATTCCGAAGCTTCCTATACCGATCAAGTCAATAGGGCAAAAGGTGAAGCGGAAGCAATCGGCTTAGTCGCTACCGCTACGGCAAAAAGTATTGAAATCGTTGCGTCTGCGGTTCAAAAAACCGGCGGCAGTGAAGCCGTATCGCTAAAGATAGCAGAGCAGTATATTAACGCTTTTAGTAATTTAGCTAAGGACAGCAATACAGTAATTTTACCGGCTAATCTTTCGGAGCCGAGCAGCTTTATAACCGGAGCATTAAGTATTTTTAATCAATTAAAAATACCCGCAGAACAGAAAGCGGGTAAGTAAGATTTCTTTACGTTAACGTAAAAATTTACTGTTGTAATAATTAATTATCTTATATATCATGTAAACGTATTTTATAACATTTATAAGGGACATATAACAATGCAAGTATTTATCGGTAAAGCTGCTCCGGATTTTATAGCAAAAGCTATTATGCCGGATAATAATATAGAAAATGAATTTACTTTTAGTCATTACGCAAAAGGTCATAAAGTAGTGGTATTCTTTTATCCGCTTGATTTTACTTTTGTTTGTCCGTCGGAAATTATTGCGTTCCACAATAGACTCGGTGATTTTACGGAACGACATACTAAAATAGTAGCGGTAAGCGTTGACTCTCATTTTGCTCATCTAGCTTGGAAAAATACCCCCTATAACAAAGGTGGAGTCGGACAAATTCAAATCCCCATGGTTTCCGACCTTAAGAAAAATATTTCTTCAATGTATAATGTCTTAAATGAAGACGGTATTTCGCTACGTGGAACTTTTTTAATTGACGAAGATTTTATAGTACGTCATATGCTAGTTAACGACTTACCTCTCGGTCGTGATATTGATGAAGTATTAAGGGTTATTGACGCTTTAACTCACTTCAAGCAACACGGTGAAGTTTGTCCTGCCGGATGGCGTAAAGGCGGGGAGGCAATCACTCCGTCACATCAAGGAATTGCACATTATTTAGGTTCTCATGCGGAGAAGCTGTAACTAAATGATGATGTGAAGGGTTAGCTTGGGCGTCATTCTAGCTAAGGCGGGCATTGTTGCATGGCTTGAATTTTTGCAAAGCGTACGGTGTCATGCCGTGACTTGATCACGGCATCCAGTCTTTTTATTAAGGTCTTTTCTGGATACCGTGGTCAAGCCACGGTATGACACCATACTTGTAATAACCGTAATACGGTAAATTATGAGCTATGCAACAACGCCTTTAGCTAGAATGACATAAAAAAATGCAAGAATAACATTGTAATACAAAATTAATATTGCAATTCAATAAAGTTAAGGTGTCGTTTAAATAATGCTTAAAGAGTTATTTTTTGGGGAAAGGCCTCAGGCATCTTATACACTAGAAACGATTAATATTTTACGATTAATTAGAAGTGAAAATGTCGGTTCTAGAACTTTTTTTACTTTAATAAAATTATTCGGTGATGCAAGCACCGCAATTGAAAATATTAAAGATTTTTCTGTTCGTGGCGGACGCTCAAAGCCGATTAAAGTTTTTTCTCAAAGTGATGCGGAAAAAGAATTAGAACTTTTGGAGAAGGATAACGCTAAAATTATTACTTATAAATCTCCTGAATATTCTAAATTACTACTTGAAATTTATGACCCCCCGCCGATACTAAGCTATAAAGGCAATATTGAATTACTTGGATATAAAAAATGTGTGGCTATTGTCGGTGCTCGTAACGCTTCGGCAAATGGTCGCATCTTTGCTCATAAAATTGCCGAAGGGTTAGTTAATAACGATTATATAACCGTCTCAGGACTGGCTCGCGGTATCGATAGTGCCGTTCATCAAGCGAACACTTCAAGAACTATCGGCGTTATTGCCGGCGGAATTGATCATATTTATCCCGTAGAGAATAAAAAATTATTTGAAGTATTAGAGGCAGAGGGGCTAATAATAGCCGAATTACCTATCAAGTCCATCCCTTTAGGACAGCATTTCCCGCAACGTAACAGGTTAATCTCCGGTATATCTCTTGGCACTGTCGTAATTGAAGCTAGTTTAAAGTCCGGCTCACTAATAACCGCCAGGCTTGCTCTTGAGCAAAATAAAGAAGTATTTGCCGTGCCTGGATTTCCGTTAGACCCTAGATGTCAGGGTACTAATAAACTAATCAAAGAAGGAGCACATTTGGTGGAGTCGGTAGATGACATAGTAGCTAATTTACCACGATATGAAAATATTATAAGTAAAAAAGATAGTACGATGAAAGATTTTGTTGATGTAAATAGCGATTTCAAAAGACTAGATGCAAAATATATAAAGCAAATAACGGAAACCGATCGTACTACGATTATCGAATTATTATCGTCAGTGCCGCTCGATTTTGATTACTTACAAGAAGCAACAAATTTACCTCTGCCTATTATATATACGGTAATATTAGAGTTGGAGCTAGCCGGTAGAATTACTCGCCATTCGGGTAATAAGATCTCATTAATGTATAAATAAACATGAAATTAGTAATAGTAGAGTCGCCTGCGAAGGCAAAAACGATCAATAAATATCTCGGTGATGATTTTAAAGTTATTGCCTCATTCGGTCATATTAGAGATTTGCCTTCTAAAAAAGGTTCGGTATTGCCTGATGAAAATTTTTCAATGAAATATGACATATCGGATAAGGCGGACAAGTATGTTGATGCAATAACGAAGGATGCTAAAAAAGCCGAAGCAGTTTATTTAGCAACCGATCCGGATCGTGAAGGAGAAGCAATTTCTTGGCATGTTGCGGAGGTGATTAAAGAAAAAAACGGCGTTAAATCCGATGATTTTTTTAAGAGAGTGGCTTTTAATGAAATTACTAAAAAAGCAATTATACATGCAGTTGAAAACCCTAGGAAACTTGATATTAACTTAGTTAATTCTCAGCAAGCAAGAAGGGCATTAGATTATTTAGTCGGCTTTACTTTATCACCCCTTTTATGGCGAAAACTCCCGGGCTGTAAATCAGCCGGCAGGGTGCAGTCGGTGGCACTTCGTCTTGTTTGTGAGCGAGAAGATGAAATAGAGCGTTTTAAGACGGAAGAATATTGGGATATTAGTCTTAAAATGCAAAATAGTAATAAGGAATCTTTTTTAGCTAAGCTAACTCATGTAGAAGGTAAGAAGTTAGAAAAATTTTCGATTACTAACGAGAAAGACGCTAAAGATTTAGTAGAGGCGGTTAAATCAAAAAAATTTCATATTGAAAAAATAGAGAAAAAACAGCAAAAACGCCAGCCGCAACCGCCCTTTATTACCTCTTCATTACAACAGGAAGCTGCAAGAAAATTAGGTTTTAGTGCTAAAAAAACTATGCAAATAGCACAAAAACTTTATGAAGGTGTGGATATAGGCAAAGAAACGGTCGGGCTTATTACCTATATGAGGACGGACGGCGTTACTTTGGCGAATGAAGCAGTTACGGAAATACGTAAGTTAATCCATAAAAATTTTGGTGATAAATATCTGCCAAACGCTCCAAGAGTCTATAAATCGAAAGTAAAGAATGCCCAGGAAGCTCATGAAGCAATAAGACCGACGACAATTACTTACACCCCGGAAAATTTAAAAGAAAAATTAGATAAAGATTATTACCGATTATATGAATTAATTTGGAAAAGGACAATAGCCTGCCAAATGGAAAATGTTATTATGAATTTGGTAGTAGCGGGGCTTGAGTCTGAAAATAAAGAATTTTCAGCAAAAGCGACCGGATCAACCATAGCATTTGACGGTTTTTATAAAGTATATCGTGAGAGTGTGGACGATGAAGCGGAAGAAGAAAATAAAATGCTACCGCCTTTAAAAGAAGGAGAGAAATTATTAACCGAAGAGATAAAACCTAATCAGCATTTTACGGAAGCCCCGCCAAGATATTCCGAAGCTAGCTTAGTTAAGAAACTTGAGGAATTGGGAATCGGTAGACCATCAACTTACGCATCTATTTTATCGGTATTACAAGAGCGGAAATATGTAAGCTTGGGGAAAAAACGTTTTATACCGGAAGAGCTTGGGCGTTTGGTTACGGTATTTTTAGTCGGCTTCTTTAAAAAATATGTCGAATATGATTTTACCGCTAGTTTAGAAAATGAATTAGATGAAATAGCCGCCGGTAAACTTGAATGGAAAACGTCACTGAGTAATTTTTGGGGCGGTTTTAATAATAATGTCGAATCGGTTAGTGAGCAAAAGATAGCCGACGTAATCGGCTATGTGCAAAAAGCTTTAGACTATCATTTATTCGGTGAAAATAAAGACGCAAAGAAATGTCCGTCATGTGCTACGGGTGAGTTAAGTTTAAAATTAGGTAAATTCGGGGCATTTTTAGCATGTAGTAATTATCCCGACTGTACTTTTAAAAAGCCTATTACTACTGGTAACGGTAATAGTGACACTGACGGCGATAATTATGCGGTTAATGAGAATAAAATTTTAGGGACTGACATAGAAGGAGTCGAGATTTATCTGAAAAAAGGTCCGTACGGTCTGTATATCCAGCGTGGAGAAAAGGATGCCGCTAATGAAAAACAAAAACCCAAGCGTGTTCCCGTGCCTCCTGCATTGCAGAAGGATATCACTTTTGAGACGGCTTTGAAACTGTTAAGTTTACCTCTTAAATTAGGTACTCATTCAGAAACAGGAGAAGAAATTTTAGTAGGGTTCGGCAGATTTGGTCCTTACTTAAAATATATGGGTAAATTTGTTTCAATTCCTAAAAAATATGATTTTTTAACTATCACGCAAGAGCAGGCAATAGAGTTAATTAAGGAAAATAATAATAAGTTACAGAAGAAGGTAGAAGCTAAGGATAATAAAGATACTTATCCCGTCATTGCGAGGAAAAACGTAGTTTTGACGAAGCAATCTAGGAAGAAAACTAGCAAAGTGGATACCCCAAACGTCATTGCGAGCGACTAAAGGCGTTGTTGCATGGCTCGAACTTTTGCAAAGCGTTCGGTGTCATACCGTGTGTTGTACGAACGTTTAAATAAAGAGGTAAAAATTCTGTCATTCCATGGCTACGACCACGGAATCCAGAAAAAACCTTAATAAAAAGACTGGATACCGTGGTCAAGCCACGGTATGACACCATACTTGTAATAACCATAATACGGTAAATTATGAACCACGCAACAACGCAGGTACATCCTACGGCATGACATAATAACCATAATAAAATTAAATATGAAAAAAGTTATCACACGTTTTGCTCCGTCTCCGACCGGTATGTTACATGTCGGTAATAGTAGAGCTGCCCTTATTAACTGGCTTTATGCTAGAAAAAATAACGGGCAATTTATTTTAAGGTTCGACGATACCGACCTTGAGCGTAGCCGTCAGGAATATAAAGATGCTATTGTAAAAGATTTAAAATTTTTAAATATCGATTGGGATCAAACATTTAATCAGTTAAGTCGGTTAGATAGATATGACGAAATAAAGAAAATACTGTTAGAAAAAAAGCGATTATATCCTTGTTTTGAAACGCCTGAAGAATTAGAATTAAAGCGTAAATTTCAGTTATCAAAAGGCATGCCGCCGATTTATGATCGTGCCGCTTTAAATTTAACTAAAGAACAAACCCTGAAATATCAAGCACAAGGTCGGAAACCGCATTATAGATTTTTAATAAATCATACGCCGATAAGTTGGCATGATATGGTGAAAGGTGAAGTTAAATATGAAGGCAAGTCTTTAAGCGATCCGATAGTTATCAGGGCGGACTCGAGCATGACTTATATGTTATGTTCAGTTATCGACGATATTGATTATAATATTAGTCATATTATCAGGGGAGAAGACCATGTAAGCAATACCGCTATTCAAATTCAGATGTTTGAAGCTTTAGGCACAATTCCGCCGGTATTCGGGCATTTAAGTTTAATTATTAATCGGGATGAGAAAATCTCTAAAAGGGTGGGGGGATTTGAAATTGCAACTCTTCGAGATAAAGAAGGCTTTGAGTCAATGGCTATCGCTAGTTTTTTTAGCCTGCTAGGTTCATCGACGCAAATTTTGCCCTTTAAAACTATGAAAGAGTTAATAGAGCAATTTGCTATAAATAATTTTTCCAAAAGCCCGACTATTTACCAGCCGGAAGATTTAGAGCGATTAAATCACAAATTACTTATACATTTAGGTTTTGATGAAATAAAAAGCCGTCTTGCTGAAATCGGGGCAGGTCATATTGACGAAAATTTTTGGTTATCGGTGCGACCTAATTTACAAAAACTTTTTGATGTAAAAGAATGGTGGGATATTTGTCATGAATCACCAAAAATACAAAATTTAGATAAGCAATATTTAAAACAAGCGGCAGAATTACTGCCTGCCGGAGAACTAACTAGTAATAGCTGGAGTGTTTGGACAAAGAAAATTACCGAAATAACCGGCAGAAAAGGTAAAGAGTTATTTTTGCCGCTACGCCTCGCTCTAACCGGTAAAGAATCAGGACCCGAAATGGCGAATATCTTACCGCTAATTGAACGTGCAGAGATTGTCCGACGCTTAAGTTAGTCTACTAATTAGAAGTTGTTTATCCGTGTTTGGTCAACCTATCCGATGTTGTCGTTCTAGCTAAAGGCGGGTGTTGTTGTGTGGCTCGAGAAATGGTTCCAATGTCATACCGTGGCTTGACCACGGTATCCAGAAAAAACCTTAATAAAAAGACTGGATACCGTGGTCAAGCCCTGTGTTGTACGAACGTTAAAGAAAAGGCTGTGTCATGCCGTGACTTGATCACGGCATCCAGAAAAATAAAGCAGTATTAGACTTATTTTAGAGTCTTTTTATGACATTATAGACTGGATTCCGTGGTCGTAGCCACGGAATGACAGAATTTTCACCTCTTTATTTAAACGTTCGTACAGCAGTGGGTCAAGCCACGGTATGACACCGTACGCTTTGCAAAAATTCAATCCATGCAACAACGTTCAATCCACACGAAAATGACATTGAGAGTGTTTGCCAAGTCAACATTAAAAGAATAAAAATATGACGACTAAAAAATCGGTTAACGGTAAAATATGGCAGCAAAAACTTATTAATGAAAGTGATATTTCAGAGCTAAGCCGTAATCTAGTAGTAAGTGATTTTTTAGCTAGGTTATTATCTTGCCGAGTGAGTAATTTAGATCAGGCGGAAAATTTTTTATCACCGAAAATTAAAAATCTACTCCCCGATCCTTTCCATTTGCTTGACATGCGAAAAGCAGTCGATAGAGTTATTGCGGCGATTTTAAATAAGCAAAAAATATGTATATTTGCCGATTACGACGTTGACGGGGCAACTTCTGCGGCACTGCTTAAAAATGTATTTAGGGATTTAAGCCATAATTGTGATATTTACGTACCTGACCGTATAGCGGAAGGCTACGGTCCAACGCCAAGTGCTATGCAAAAAATCAAAGATAACGGTGCAAAGCTGCTTATTACGGTTGATTGCGGAGCTATGGCGTATGAAGCTTTAGAATATGCTAAAGAGGTGGGGCTTGACGTGATAGTAATCGATCATCATATCAGTGCGGACATACTACCGGAGGCGGTGGCTATAGTAAACCCTAATCGTATAGATGAGAAAAGCGAATATAAATATTTAGCCGCTGTCGGAGTATCATTTTTATTTGCTACCGCTTTATTATCGGAATTAAAAAAACAAAGTTATTTTGTCGATATTCCAATGCCGAATTTAATGCAATATTTAGATTTGGTAGCGCTTGGAACAGTTTGTGATGTGATGAAATTGATACAGCTAAATCGGGCATTTGTTGCTACCGGTTTAAAAATAATGACAAAAAGGCAAAATATCGGTATCAAAACCTTATATGATATTGCAGGGCTTAACGAAGTGCCACGTTGTTATCATTTAGGATTTATTTTAGGTCCACGAATTAACGCCGGCGGTAGAGTCGGGAGATCGAGCTTAGGAGCTACTTTATTATCGACGGAATGCACAATAGAAGCAGGGAATTTAGCAACAGAGCTTGAGAAGCATAATAATGAGAGGAAAGTAATCGAGCTAATGATGATAGAGGAAGCAACTAATATTGCTTTGACTCAAGAGAATAATAGTTTATTATTTATTGCAAAAGAAGGTTGGCACCCTGGAGTTATCGGTATTGTTGCGGGAAGGCTAAAAGATAAATTCAATAAACCCGTAGCAATTATAGCTTTAAATGACGGGATTGGTAAAGCCTCATGCAGGTCTATTGCCAATATTGATTTCGGTGCTAAAATTATTAACGCTAAAAGTAAAGATTTGCTAGTAGCGGGCGGCGGACATGCTATGGCTGCAGGCTTTTCCGTAAAAGCCGAAAAATTGCAGGAATTACAAGAATTCTTGAATGAAGCTATTAAATTTGATATAAGCAAATTAGGAGATTATACGCAAGCAGAATATGATGCTGAATTAACTACCTCGAGCGTTAATATGTCGTTAATGGAAGAGCTTAATAAGTTAGAGCCTTTCGGTCAAGGTAACCCGGAACCGATATTTAAATTTGATAATCTTTTTATTATCAAGGCAGATATTGTCGGTAGTAAACATATTCGGTGTTTACTTGCTCCTACTCTTAAGGCTTACGGTAATAAAGCATTACAGGCAATTACTTTTAATGCAGTCGCAACGCCCCTTGAGGAAGCAATATTTAATGCTCAAGGGAAAAAGCATATTTCCGTGATAGGTTCGTTAAAAACTAATAACTGGCAGGATAATTATACTGTTCAGTTACATATAAAAGACATAATATTAACTTAATATACGTTCAAAAGTAGTAAATTATCGTATTATGGTTATTACAAGTACGGTGTCATACCGTGGCTTGACCACGGTATCCAGAAAAGCAACTAGAAGTGTATGTTGTTTTAGCATTTTTACTGGATTCCGTGATTAAATCACGGAATGACAGAAGAAATATCGAAGCCTAGCAACAACATCGAAATGATGCTGTATCTCAATTCTTTACTTAACAGGAAATATATAATGACCGATTTAAAAAAAACAAAAACTAAAATTACAAATTCAGCTACTTCAAAAGACTTAGCAGAAGTTCAAGAACATTATCAAGATTACCCTTATCCATATAGAAACCCTGAAGAGGAAAGAACCAGGCTGCTTTCTATTGTCGGTGAAGGTTTAGGAGAATTAAATCATTTCTTATATAAAGGAAAAGAGAATTTTAATAATGGCTTTCGTTGCTTGATAGCCGGTGGCGGTACAGGGGATTCTACTATTTTCCTTGCCGAGCAGCTAAAAGGTAAAAAAAATGCGGAAATAATATATTTGGATTTTAGCAAACCAAGCATGGAAGTAGCACAAAAACGTGCTGAGGTGCGTGGTCTTACAAATATTAAATGGATTAATGACTCAATACTGAATATTCCGAATTTGAAACTTGGGAAGTTTGATTATATAAATTGTACCGGCGTACTACATCACTTGCAAAATCCGCCTGAAGGTCTAAAAAATTTAAAAGACTCATTAACTCCTAAA
>JAJIYK010000046.1 GCA_020881235.1 Rickettsia endosymbiont of Oxypoda opaca
ACCACGGAATCCAGTCTATAATGTCATAAAAAGACTCTAAAATAAGCCTAATACTGCTTTATTTTTCTGGATGCCGTGATCAAGTCACGGCATGACACAGCCTTTTCTTTAACGTTCGTACAACACAGGGCTTGACCACGGTATCCAGTCTTTTTATTAAGGTTTTTCTGGATGCCGTGATCAAGGAACTAGAATGACACCGAACGCTTTGCAAAAATTTGATCCATGCAACAACACAAATACAAGTCACAGTATGATACCCTACCCACAACAATCATAGTACAATAATTATGATCCACTCAATAATGCAACTACTTAGCCACCTGAACTGTTGCGGGGCGTAATAGCCGATCTTTAATTTTATAACCTACTTGCATTACGGCAACTATACTCCCGGACTCATACTCGTCACTATCGATTTGTGAGATTGCGTTATGTATATTATAGTCAAATGCCTCGCCTATTGTCGGTTCTATCGATTCTATATTATGTTTTTTAAATATTTTTGCAAGCTCGGCTAATGTCATTTCAACGCCCGCAATAACACCGGAGATAATATTAGCGGCTTCCCCTTCAAGATTCTGCGGCTTATATTCTAATGCTCTCGATAAATTGTCGCTGACGGTGAGAATATCTTTAGCAAAAGAAACTACTGAATAATCACGTGCATCATCACGGGATTTTTCTAAACGCTTCCTAGTATTTTCAGCCTCCGCTACACTTCTAAGTAATTTATCCTGTAATATTTCAATCTGATTCTTTAGCTTAATTACTTCTTCTGATTCTGATTGCGGTGTTTCTTCCTGCTGTACTTCTTCTATAGCATTATTTACTTCTTCATCATTTTTTTCTTTATTATTATTATCCATTTTATTATCTATATTTATTAAAGATTAATGCTAATTATATAATGAAAAGCTTGAAGTTTTCAAGTAGCTTCTTTATTACTAATCATAACAATTATAGAATAAATTACAATTATGAGACCATCAGGCAGAAAAAACAACCAAATACGTCAAATATCAATAGAATTATCTCCTCTTGTTAATGCAGAAGGCTCTTGTCTGATTAAAATCGGCAATACCCATGTTATGTGTAGTGCTACTTATGAAACAAGCATACCGCCTTTTTTGCGTGGTCAAGGTCAAGGGTGGATTACTGCTGAATACGGCATGCTGCCCGGCTCTACTAACCAGCGTATTAAAAGAGAAGCAGCTTTAGGCAAACAAGGCGGTAGAACGCAGGAAATCCAGCGATTAATAGGTAGAGCAATGCGTTCGATAATTAACCTTAAAGCCTTAGGGGAGCGTTAAATTATTATTGATTGCGACGTAATAAATGCTGACGGCGGCACTAGAACGGCGGCTATTACAGGGAGTTATATAGCTCTTCATTTAGCGGTTAAGTCATTAATGAAAAGAAAAGTGCTAAAAGTGAATCCGTTAACTACTCAAATTGCTGCTATTTCTTGCGGTATATATAAAGGTGAGCCGATAGTTGATTTAGATTATCTAGAAGATAGCAACGCCGAAGTGGATGCGAATTTTGTTTTTGCCGGTAACGGCAATTTAATTGAAGTACAAAGTACAGCTGAACAAAAACCGTTTTCCGAAGAGCAATTTTTAGCAATGCTAAACTTAGCAAGATCGGCAAGCACTGAATTGTTTGAGTTGCAAAACCGAGTATTACTAGAGGAGTAAATATTACTCTGTCATCTTGCAGCTGGATTGGCGTTGTTGCGTGGCTCATAATTTACCGTATTATGGTTATTATAAGTATGGTGTCATACCGTGGTCAAGCCCACTGCTGTACGAACGTTTAAATAAAGAGGTGAAAATTCTGTCATTCCGTGGCTACGACCACGGAATCCAGTCTATAATGTCATAAAAAGACTCTAAAATAAGGCTAATACTGCTTTATTTTTCTGGATGCCGTGATCAAGTCACGGCATGACACAGTCTTTTCTTTAACGTTCGTACAACACAGGGTCAAGCCACGGTATGACATTGAAGCCATTTTTCGAGCCACGCAGCAACGTTAGTATTTTTCTTATTCCGTCGGTTCTACTGCCGTTTCTCCTAAAAATACAATTTTTGATGGCTCGTATGTTTCCCCTAAAGATATAACTTTTAATGTCTCATATTTATTATTACAAAGTATTATATTTTTACCTTCTGTAAAGACTATGTATGAGTTCAAACTTTCTCCTATAGTATCTTCTATAGTTAAGGAGTTTGCGGATGTAAGCGTAATTGTGCCGGTCTTGCCTGTAGGCACGTTATTGTGCATTACTACGTCAGTATCAGCTCCAGCAATCGACAATCCGGTATTAGCATTTTTAGACATAAGTATCTCCTTTAAATGATTAAAATTTTCTTAATATAAAAATACTTATTAAGTACCCTCAAGTACAAATACAATAAAATATTTTATGTTTCAATTTAAATTTTATTAAAAAATTTATTTAGTCCTTTATTCAACTTTAAATTGTATTATAATGCTATATTTTTAAATTTATATGGCTTATAATGCTAAATCTACCTAAGTATTTTATTCCAATTTTGGTCTTTATTATTTTAAGTGCTAATAAAGTTAATGCTTCGGCTTGGCTATTAGAGGAGGGCAGGTATCGGTATAGTATAAATGTCAGTAATGTTGATAAAGCTTCAAAAAAAGAGAAAAAACAACGAGAGATTTTTGCACGAGAGATAAAGGAAGAGATTGAGCAATTAGAGGCGTATGCGGGGCAATTAAAAACTAATTCGCCTGATTATAAAAAAATATTAAAACGCATAAAAAAATTACGGCAAGCAGCTCGGCAATTACCGCCATATCAAGAGGAATGGTTTACTAGCGGAGCTATTGAATACGGCATTACAGACAATCAAAATTTCGGTGTTCATTTTTTATTTAAAAAAGAGAAATTTAACGGCAAAAAAACCTTTAATGAGGAAGCTAGCTTATTTTATAAGCTTAAATTATTCCAAGAAAATGATTTTGTTTTATCGTTGCAGCCTAAAATATTCGTTAGTAAAAATAAAGGTCGTGCAGAAGAATTTTTTGCTGAAATCTCATTGTTATCCGGTATGTCGGAAAAAATTTATTCTGCTAGTGTGTTTAATCAAAATACTGTAAGCGTCGGTCATTACCTTAATTATCTAGGCTATAAAAAAAGATATTATAATGTTTCTACTACTGAAGGAGTTAAATTTGAAAATGGTTTTATGTTGGTAAGTTTTACCAAATACCATAATCGTCAGGATTACGGTTATATTTATGAAAAAACTGTCTACGAACAACTTTCAGTTGCAAAAATAATAAAATTTGATAATGTGGGGAAAAATTTTTTAACAACCCAACTTGGTTATTTTTGGGATCAGAGTCTATCAAACAAAAAATATAAAATATCGGGTATAACATTTTCAATATGGTTAGATATATAGATGAGGAGATTATTTTACAAATTATTAAAGATAAAGGATTATTAGATGAGCTTCAAATTACTAACTTAAAATTGATTCAAGCAAAGACAAAAGAGACTTTTATTAAAATTATTATTCAGCAAGGAGTTATTGATAATGAATTAATGATAGATATCTTATGTGAAAGTTTTTCATTCCATGGCTTGACCACGGAATCCAGTCTTTTTATCCAGGCTTTTCTGGACTCTGTGGTTAAACCACGGGGTGATGCTTCCAACTCTTTACTTATAAAAAATATAAACGGCAAAATTTATGATTATTCTCGTTTTAAAGAATATATAATGAAGGGATATTTTATTTATGAAGATCATCAAAATAACAAAGTAATTGCAATAAACGACCTTAGAACGTTGTTTTTATTAGCAAACACTAAGAACTCTATACGCTTAATTAAAAAATCGGATTTTTATAAAGCTCTTGAAAATAACTTTGCTTATCTAAATATCATTAAGTCCAAATATTTCCTAGAATTTACGAACAATACAATCATCGCTAAAAATATTAACTATGGTCATAAAGTAATAATTTTCTTTGCTGTTTTTTTAATAATACTTATATATTTTCCTGTGCTATTTCATATCACCAATAATGCTAGTTATTTTTTACAAAATTTTTTGAAAATATTATTATTTTCTCGTGCTCTCTTGCCTTATAAGATTACTTTATTTAATCAAAAATCCAAGGAGTTTCCGATCTATACTATTCTGATACCTTTATATAAAGAAACCGGCAAATTAAAATCGATAATCAAAAATATCTCTCTCCTAAATTATCCTAAAAATAAATTAGACGTTAAAATTATTATCGAAGCCGATGATTATTTAATGATCAAAGAAATCGGCATATATGATTTACCTTCATATATTCACGTCTTGCAAGTGCCGGTTTCTTTACCGAGAACCAAACCGAAAGCCTTAAATTACGCTATAGAGTATTCGCGAGGGGAATATTTAGTCGTATATGATGCGGAAGATATGCCCGATCCCGATCAGTTAATTACGGCATTAAAAGCCTTTGAAACTTTGCCGTCTGAATATGCTTGCTTGCAAGCTAAACTTAACTTTTACAATAAAGACGAGAATTTACTGACCAAAATGTTTAACATCGAATATAGCTTATGGTTCGAGTATATTTTAAAGGGTTTGAGTTTACTAAATTTACCGGTGACGCTCGGCGGTACTAGTAACCATTTCAAAACAAATATACTATATGAAATAGGCGGCTGGGACGCCTATAACGTTACGGAAGACGCCGAACTTGGGATAAGGCTTTATTCAAAAGGCTATAAAGTATATATGATTGATTCGTATACTTTAGAGGAATCGCCCATTAGTATCGGGAATTGGTTAAATCAAAGATCACGTTGGATTAAAGGCTTTCTGCAAACTTCTTTTGTTTTTAAAGCATGCAAAGATAAATATAAAAAATTTAATTTATGGCAAATAATAACTATTTATATTTTTATCGGCTTATCGCCTTACTGTTTTTGGTGCTTACCTTTTGTAATATTTACCATTATCATAAACAAAAATCCTATAATTAATTATTTATGGCTGATTAACGGATTTTTTGCCTACTCATATTTATATATTAGTGCTTGTTATATATTAAAAACTTATCGCAACAAGGCAAAATTACGTTTCCTTGATATTATTGCCTTAATTCTCTGGCCTAGTTATTTTATATTACATACGCTAGCGTCCTATAAAGCAATCTGGGAAATTATTTTTCAGCCGTTTAAATGGAATAAAACTAAACATGCCGTTAGTAGGCAAAATTTTGATTAAATAATTTAAAATTTTTTAGTGCTTACCTCTTGAACTAGTAAAAATAACTTATTATATAGAAGATACATTTAAAATATTTATAATTTGGAGGTTAGAAATGTCTTTTAAACCGTTATATGACAGAATTGCCATAAAACCGATTCAACAAGAAGAAAAAACAGCCGGTGGAATTATTATCCCCGACACCGCAAAAGAAAAACCGATGCAAGGAGAAGTAGTTGCGGTAGGTAAAGGTACCAGAGGAGAAAAGGGTGAATTTCATCCTTTAGAGCTTAAAGTGGGTGATAAAGTTCTGTACGGTAAATGGGCCGGCACTGAAGTTAAAGTAAATGGAGAAGAATTAATCATCATGAAAGAAAGTGACGTTATGGGTATAATCAATTAATATTAAGGAATGTCATTGCAAGAGATCGTAAGATTTGTTGCGTGGCTCTAAAAAAGTGCCGTATGTCATTCTAGTTCAAATAGAGTGTTGTTGCAGGCTCGAATTTTTACAAAGCGTTCGGTGTCATGCCGTGGCTTGACCACGGTATCCAGAAAAACCCTTAATAAAAAGACTGGATGCCGTGGTCAAGCCACGGTATGACACCATACTTGTAATAACTAATAATAATTTATTTTAAGGAGAATTTAATATGGAAGCAAAAATAATTAAGCACGGTTCAAAAGCACGTGAACAATTGTTAGAAGGTATTGATATCTTAGCCGATGCGGTAAAAGTAACCTTAGGTCCGAAAGGCAGAAACGTACTTATTGAGCAATCATTCGGAGCACCGAAAATTACTAAAGACGGCGTTACGGTGGCAAAATCAATCGAAATAAAAGATAAAATTAGAAATGCCGGAGCTCGTTTAGTTAGGTCTGTTGCTACTAAAACAGCAGAAACGGCCGGTGACGGTACTACTACCGCAACCGTGTTAGCACGTGCTTTAGCTCGTGAAGGCAATAAACTTGTTGCAGCGGGCTATAATCCGATGGATTTAAAACGCGGTATGGATTTAGCAGTTAATGCTGTAGTAGAAGAAATTAAAAAATCTAGTAAAAAAATCAATAGCCAAGAGGAAATTGCTCAAGTAGGTACTATTTCATCAAACGGCGATAAAGAAATCGGCGAAAAAATTGCTAAAGCAATGGAAGAAGTCGGCAAAGAAGGAGTAATTACCGTTGAAGAAGCTAAAAACTTTAGCTTTGACGTGGAAGTAGTTAAAGGCATGATGTTTGATAGAGGTTATTTATCACCGTATTTTGTAACTAATTCCGAGAAGATGATTGCCGAACTTGAAAATCCTTACATTTTGTTATTTGAAAAAAAATTATCAAATTTACAAGCAATGTTACCGATACTTGAGGCTGTACATCAGTCAACTCGCCCTTTACTTATCATTGCTGAAGATATCGAAGGTGAGGCTCTTGCAACTTTAGTTGTCAATAAGTTACGTGGCGGTTTGAAAGTTGCAGCAGTAAAAGCTCCGGGTTTTGGTGATAGAAGAAAAGCCATGATGGAAGATATCGCCGTTTTAACCAAAGGTGAGTTAATAACTGACGATCTTGGCATGAAACTTGAGAATGTAAATATTAAAAGCTTAGGTCAAGCTAAGAAAGTTACTATTTCCAAAGAAAGTACCGTTATCGTCGACGGGGCAGGTAGTAAAGAGGCTATAGAAACAAAAGCTTCGCAAATTCGTAAACAAATTAGCGAATCTACTTCCGATTACGATAAAGAAAAACTACAAGAGCGTTTAGCTAAGCTTTCCGGCGGTGTTGCCGTCTTAAAAGTCGGGGGTGCTACCGAAGTGGAAGTAAAAGAGCGTAAAGACCGTGTTGAAGATGCACTTCATGCGACTAGAGCAGCGGTAGAAGAGGGAGTTGTTGCCGGTGGCGGCGTTACTCTGCTACATGCAGTCGGAGTTTTAGAGTCATTAAAAGGAGCTAACCATGACCAGCAAGCCGGTATAGAGTTAGTAGCGAAAGCTTTGCAAGATCCGGTAAGACAAATTGCCGAAAATGCCGGTGAGAATGGCGGCGTCGTAGTCGGTAAACTTCTAGAAAGCAAGGACAAAAATTTTGGCTTTAATGCTCAAGATATGACTTATGTCGACATGATTAAAGCAGGAATTATTGATCCGGCGAAAGTAGTTCGTACAGCACTTCAAGATGCGGCTTCCGTTGCTTCATTAATTATTACCACCGAAACGTTAATTGTTGATGAGCCTTCCGAGAAAGAAGATTCAGCACCGCGTGGTGGAATGGGCGGCATGGGTGGTATGGACGGTATGGGTTTTTAACCTAAATTGATGCTACTCCGAAATGCGTTTTTAGCAAGTTCCTTCGAGTCCTCCTTGCATGGATCGTTAAACATCATTGCGAGGGGGTACGTCATAACTGTTGAAAGTGAGAAAGTAGTAATTAAGTTATTACAATTTTTTACTACTAGAGAAAGAAATAATCATAATATTGCGATATTATTAGTAGTAATTTTTACCTCACATAAAGAATATTTTATGATACTCTTTCTCACTTTCAACAGTTATGGGGGGTACGTAGTCTAGAGCAGCAATCCAGGCTATCCCGAATGGGCATTGTTGCATGGCTCTAAAAAAGCACCGTATGTCATTCCCTGTAAAGGTGGGCTGTGTTGTACGAATGTTAAAGAAAAGGCTGTGTCATTCTAGTTCTTTGATCACGGCATCCAGGAAAATAAAGCCATATTAGACTTATTTTAGAGCCTTTTTATGACGTTATAGACTGGATTCCGTGGTCGTAGCCACGGAATGACAGAATTTTTATCTCTTTATTTAAACGTTCGTACACTAGTATACTTAACCGCCAATTTCTTATTCCCATATCCCATAGACAATTTACCCTTAGCCGCTACCCAATTGTCAAAATCTTCTTTGCTAACTACTTTGATAGCAATCGGCATAAAGCCGTGATTAACGCCGCAAAGTTCGGAGCATTGACCGTAATATACACCTTTTTTAGCAATTCTTGTCCATGTTTCGTTAATTCTTCCGGGGACGGCATCTATTTTAAAACCGAGTGACGGCACGGCAAAACTATGTATTACGTCGCCGGCGGTAACCAGGAATCTTACAGTGGTATTTTCCGGTATCACTATTGGGTTATCAACGTCCAACAGTCTTTTCTGATCGGCTTTTAAATTCTCGTCGGTAATCATATAGCTATCAAATTCTATATTATTGTGATCGGGATATATATAATGCCAATACCATTGATAGCCGACGACTTTAATGGTTATATCGGCATTGGGAATTTTTTCGGCGATACGTAAAATTCTAAAAGACGGCACGGCAATAATAATCAAAATTATTATCGGGATTATAGTCCAGATTATTTCAATCAAAATATTATGAGAGAATTTAGCCGGCACCGGATTAGCTTTAGCGTTAAATTTAATACATACGTAAGCGAGCAAAGCGACGACAAAAAACACAATACCGCCGGATATGAAAAGTAAAAAATTATGAAACCAATTTAATTCTTCCATAATGGGACTTGCCGGAGGCTGAAATAACATTTGCCAAGGTTGCGGCTCCGAGCCTAAACAATTAGTGCTAATTATCAATAAACTAAGGAGGATAATAATATTTTTCATAATTTGTAGCTGAATATGTCTTTAAGGTTTATGTTTAATGTAGTCAATATAAAACGATATTGAGTTTTATTAAAGCAAAAAACAGATTAATTTTTATAAAAAATTAGGTTAAGTATATCTTGGCAGTATATAAACAATTATGCTATTATATTGCATAAATACCTTGAATTTTAAGATATAATACTCACATTATGCATTCAAACAATCCTAAAAATAGCGAAGTAGACGCTTATTCTTATATAAAAAATGAATTAGAAAAGCTAGGCTGGATTGTTAAAAATCCTGCTAGAGTTCACAACGGAGAAGTATATAAACAAAACGAATCACTATATAATTTAGAGATTAAAAGTGTTTTAATTAGAGAGATGCCTGAAGCTATTATTAAGCTTAATGAGAGTGATTTATGGGTTATTGAAAGCAAAAGAGATAAAAAAGACGTTAATAAAGCATTAGATGAAGCTAAAAATAAATATGCTCAGAAAATCAATACAAGTAATAAGATCAAATGTATTATTGTCACCGGTATTGGGGGCAATGATACTGATGGATATACAGTAATAAATCAATATTTACATAATAATAAATGGGAAACGGTTTTATTTAATGGAAAAAATAAAGATACTTTATTATCAAAAGAACAAGTTAATTATTTATTAATAAATAAAACACCTAATTGGCAAGAATTTCCGGATTTTCCGGAAGAAAAATATTTAAGTTCTGCTGAAAATATAAATGAGATATTACACAATGCTGGAGTTAATAAAAATAAAAGAGCTAGATTTATTGCGGGTTTAATTCTATCTCTTTCGTTAAATGAAGAAATTAATTTAAGAACAGATAATACAACGACACTTGTTAAAAATATAAATAATTTAATAGAACAGAAGTTAAGTGAAGTTAATAAACAAAGTTTTTTTGATTTTATTAAGTTAGAATCCGCCTAGCAAAGAAAACCATGTTAAATATAGGAGAGCTATAGTTTATGCATTAAAAGAGCTTCAAACATTAGATATTAAAAATGCGATGGCGTCGGGTAATGATATTTTAGGTAAATTTTATGAAAAGTTTTTAAAATATGGAAATGGTGCTAAAGAAATAGGAATTGTACTAACTCCTAGGCATATTGCTCAATTTGCTACGGAAGTTTTAGATATTAAATATAATGATTATGTTTTTGATCCTACTTGTGGAACAGGAGGTTTCTTAGTAGCTGCTTTTGATTATATAAAAAGTAATTCTAATACAAATCAAATAGATATATTTAAGAATTATAATATATTTGGTATAGAGCAGGACGATGAAGTTGTAGCTCTTGCCCTTGTTAATATGATTTTTAGAGGTGACGGTAGGAATAATATTAGTGAAGGTAATTGTTTTCAAAAAAATATATTAAAAGTAAATATAGATCAATATACAAGCGGTAAGTATGAAAAAAGGCATGGTAATCTAAATGATAATCCTCTAATTACAAAAGTCTTAATGAATCCACCTTTTGCATTAAAAAAGGGAGATGAAAAAGAAAGTCATTTTATGGATTATGCTTTATCTCAAATGCAAGATGGAGGGATTTTATTTGCAATTATTCCAATTTCAGTGATGATTGAAACTTCTCTTAAGTGTTGGAGAAAAGAATTATTAAACAATAATACTCTTTTATCAGTTGTAACTTTTCCTCAAGATTTATTTAATCCATCAGCGAGTGTAGGAACAGTAGGTGTTTTTATAAAAAAAGGTATTCCTCATAATTTTAATAGTCAAAAAGTATTTTTTGCTAGGATGATTTATGACGGTTACAAAATAAAAAAAGGAAAAAGAATCCGAAACGCTAAAGTTCGAGATATGATATTAGAGTTCAAAGATGAATTAAAAGCATTTATAGTTAACCAAAATCTCAATTTTAAAGATATTCCAGAGGTTAAAAAAATATGTTTATTAGATAGAAACGATAAAAATATAGAATTAGTACCGGAAAATTATATTGACGGTAAAATTCCAACTTTTGAAGAAATTCACAAAGGAATTAATGGTATGGACCTCCTGATGTAGAGAATGAAAAGCAGTGGCTAATCTTCTAGAGTTAATATTTAATATATTAAAACAACAATCAAGGAGGTCCATATGGAGGTTACTACAATTGGTATAGATATTGCAAAAAGAA
>JAJIYK010000047.1 GCA_020881235.1 Rickettsia endosymbiont of Oxypoda opaca
TAAATTAGAAAAACTTAAAATCAAAACTAAGCTTAATCATTTTGCGATAAAGTATAAATTATTGCTAAAAGCTAATCAGATAGCCTTTAAGGAATTGCATAATATGATTGCTACTACTGCTTAGTGCGTAACATGAGTTATTTAAAGGATAAACCCAATATGACATATTACATAATAACATTATTATTAATTTTTTTTCAAAGTATTTTAATATTAAAATCTTTACAATACTCAAAAAAAGCTTATTTCATGGCTGATGAGATAAATAAAAATTTACAGTTTAAAACAATGACTAAAACATTATAACATAATGTAAAGCTGTACAATTAGAATTATATTTATCTTGTGCATCAATTAAGTGTTGTGGTAAATTATTTAGTAATTTACTTACATAGTGATAATCTAAAGTTGCAGCAGCTTCATGTAATTTGCTCCTATTAGGCTTAATATAATAATATTTCTCATAAATACTCATTTATTTTTACCTACTTTTTACAATGAAATTTTTTTAGTAAAAAGTTATTCATAAAAATTTTACTTAACATATTATAAGTTTTTTAAAAAATTTATAAATATAATCTAAATTTGTAATTTCATTTCTAACTTTGTAATAGGATAGTTTTCAGCAAGTTTAACATAACAAGTACGAGTAGGAAGATTTAATACTTCAGTAGGTAAAACTAAAGGTATAATACGTTCTGAACTATTTAAGTTAACTCCATCTCTTACATTATTAGAACCATATGATAAACTTTGTTTTGTTTCAAATATTTCCTGGTCTCCTAAAGTTTTAGAAACATATTCAGCAGTTCTTTGGTCTCCTACCTTAAAGAAGAATTTAGTATTAAACATATCAAGCAATGACCAAGCACCTGCTTGACCGTATATTTCTTCCAACTGAAAAATATTTTGAATACCTGCTATAAAGCAGCCACCATATTTTCTAATTTCAGCAAGACCTCTCTTTAAAGAAGGTATTTCTTGATTAGCAGGTAATTCATCTGAAATAACAAATAATTTTTCATTTATTGCTTCAGGTGGTCTATCCATTAAACCTTTTATCACTATATCAATCCATGCAGATATTAATGGTCTAAGTGTATCCTGTTGATTTGGAGGAGCTAAAATAAATAACCAACCTTCTCCTTCATTTACCCACTTCTTTATGCTAAAATTTCCACCTTCTTTTAAATATTTTAAGCGGTCTATTTTATTTAATAACATCGAGCGTATAGATGCAGTAGTTTTATCAGCTTCTTTCGTTACCAATCCTGCAACAAAAGTATTTTCAAAATATTTACAAAAATCGTTTAAACTTGCTTTTGCTAAAATACTAATTAAAGAGTTTATACTTTTATTATTTTTCTCTTTTTGTAAGCAAGCAGAGAATACTTTTTGTGCTGTCTCTTCCCAATATTTATCAGCGAGACTATTACTTTTAAAAAAAGCACTGGATAAAGCATCAAATTCAAAATCTTTATCACAATCATTCCAAGGTAACCAATTCACGCTGTTTTCACTAAAAGGATTTAATAATTTGTCATGCCTTGGATCAAAAAATCTATTATAAAATGAGCCTGTCATATCAACGACTATGGCACGATGCCCTTGACTTCTTAGTTGAGGCAACAATATATTCAACGTATTAGTTTTACCGGAACCGGTAGTACCAATTAGTAGTATATGCTGACCTTCACTGTTTTTTACCAAAGGTAACCCTGCAATTTTGATCAAGGAGGCTGCTTTTGCTTTGTAAAGCATTTTAGCTAGCACTTTTGGTTCTACCAATTTACCGCCTCTTATAAAGTTGGTGGCTATTTGTTTTCTACCTTTTATTATAAAAAATATAATTGAAGCGATTGTACCTAAAACAAATATTATAGGAACTTCATAACATATAATATCAATGATAAATTTGCTAAATTGGTTAACTTGTTTACTATACGGGGTATTAAGCCAAAACTTATTAATAAAGTTTTCTGCACTGCAATATATCCATTTTTGTTTTTTAATATAATAAAACTTAATATTTATTGATGAATTATGATAAAAAAATTGTCCTATTAACAATTTGATTTGTACATACCTTTCAATGAAAAAATAATATAATCCTATA
>JAJIYK010000048.1 GCA_020881235.1 Rickettsia endosymbiont of Oxypoda opaca
AATAAAAAGACTGGATGCCGCGATCAAGTCACGGCATGACACCGTACGCTTTGCAAAAATTCGAGCCATGCAACAACGCTCCTTCGCAGGAACAACATAAACAGGCTATACAGCTTCCGCACCGGCAATAATCTCTATCAACTCATTAGTGATAATAGCTTGTCGTGATCTATTTAATTTCAAAGTTAATTTATCAATAATCTCATTAGCATTATTTGTTGCATTTTCCATAGCGGTCATTCTTGCACCTTCTTCACTTGCCATATTTTGCAACAATGCATAATTTATTTGAGAATTAATATATAAATTAATCATATTAGCAATGAGATTTTCACCTTCATATTCATAAATATAACTTACGGCTTTTTCTTTCTGAACCTTGGTATATTGCTCAACAGGTAAAATTGGTTGCTTAGTGATTACTTGCATCATCGCATTTTTGAATTTATTAAAATATACCGAGCAGTGGCTAATTTCTGAATTTTCAACCGCCTCCATAATTTTTTGTTTTATCTGGAAAAGTAAATTCTCGTCATATGTTTTTGATAGTTCAAAATAACTATCGATATAATTCGAATATTCCTTTTTAAGTGTCTCGTAACCTTTTTTACCGATAATAATAAGCTTTATCTGTGAGCCGTTATTTTCCAAATCTATAATATCAGTTTTTACTTGTTTAATTATCGATGAATTAAACGTCCCGCATAATCCACGTTCAGAGGTCAATACTATCAATAAATGCGATTTATTTTGCTGTTCGTTCAAGAAAAATTTTTGATCTTCTACGGATAAGTCGTATATATTATTACCGGACAATATAGTTGCCATCATTTTTTGTATTGCTTCTACATAATAACCGGAATTAACAATTTGACTCTTTACTTTTGCAAGTTTAGCCGCCGAAACTAATTGCATCGCTTTAGTTATTTTTTGAGTAGATTTAATACTTTTTACTCTTGATCTTAATTGTTTTAAATTTGACATAATTATTATTTATATCTGATGATGTCATTCCTGCACAGGTGGGGCATTGTTGCAGGGTTCAAATATTCACAAAGTGTTCGGTGTCATTCTAGTTCCTTGATCACGGCATCCAGTCTTTTTATTAAGGTTTTTTCTGGATACCGTGGTCAAGCCACGGTATGACACCATACTTGTAATAACCATAATACGGTAAATTATGAGCCACGCAACAACACAGGTACAAACCACGGAGTGACAGCTTTCAAACTAAAAACCCTTTCACAAATTCCTCTAAAAACACCTTTAACTTTTGTTCATTTTCGTCCGTTATACGTTTTTCATTTTTAATAGAGTCGAGAATGTCTTTTTTACTAGCCTTCATTTCTTCTAATAATTTATGTTCGAATTCCTTAACTCTTTCTACCGGGACGTTATTTAAATATTTCTTAGTACCGACATAAATACTAATTACTTGTTCTTCTATCGGAAAAGGGTGGTATTGACTTTGCTTTAATATTTCGACAAGCTTTTTGCCGTGGTCGATAAGCTTCCTAGTTGCGGGATCTAAATCAGAACCGAATTGTGAAAAGGATTCAAGTTCTCTAAATTGTGCAAGCTCAAGTTTCACCGAACCTGCTACTTGTTTCATAGCTTTTATTTGTGCAGCGGAGCCGACTCTACTGACCGATATACCGACATTTACTGCAGGTCTTACGCCTTTATAAAAAAGCTCGCTCTCTAAAAATATCTGCCCGTCGGTAATTGAGATAACATTAGTCGGGATATATGCCGATACGTCACCTGCTTGCGTTTCAATTATCGGCAAAGCGGTTAACGACCCTCCGCCTTCCGCATCAGACATTTTAGCGGCTCGCTCCAATAACCTTGAATGCAAATAAAAGACATCACCCGGGTAAGCTTCACGTCCCGGAGGTCGTCTAAGTAATAATGAAATCTGCCGATAAGCTACCGCATGTTTACTTAAATCATCGTAAATAATCAAAGCATGCATACCGTTATCACGAAAATACTCCCCCATACTACAAGCAGAATAAGGCGAAATAAATTGTAGTGCAGCCGCTTCCGATGCCGTTGCCGAGACGATAATTGTGTAATCCATCGCACCGGCATCTTCTAATTTCCTTACTATCTGTGCAACATTTGACCTTTTTTGTCCGATGGCAACGTAAATACAATAAATTTTATCTTTTTCGTTGGTGAGGCTATGAGCTTGTTTTTGATTGATAATAGTGTCGATAGCTATCGCCGTTTTACCGGTTTGCCTGTCACCGATAATTAACTCCCTTTGACCTCTACCGATAGGAATCAGCGAATCAATAGCTTTAATGCCTGTCTGTACCGGTTCGCTAACGCTAGTTCTGGCTATTATCCCCGGTGCTTTCATCTCAATATGCCGATACTGCTCTGCCGCAATATCACCTTTTCCGTCAATCGGTTTGCCGAGTGCATCAACGACTCGACCAAGTAAAGCTTTTCCAACCGGCACTTCTAAAATTTCTTTAGTTCTTTTAACTTTATCGCCTTGCTCTACTTGATTATCATCCCCCATAATCACGACGCCCACACAGTCGGTTTCTAAGTTAAGAACAAACCCCTTAACGCCTGACTCAAATTCTACTACTTCACCGACTTTTACGTTATCGAGACCGTATATTTTAGCTACGCCGTCACCGATAGTTATCACCTGCCCAACTTCCTGTAATTCAGTAAGTTGATCAATATTGGCAATTTCTCTTTGCAATATTTCGACAACTTCAACGGCTTTTAACTTCATTGGTTTTATCTCGCAGTTTTTAAGGTTTTTGCTATCATCTCTAAACTTCCTTTTATAGAATAATCCTGTAATATACTATCATATTTAATTACTACCCCACCGATAATTGTAGAGTCTAAAGTAAAAACTATCTCGGCTTTTTGTTTCAACTCTTCCTCTATATAATTCTTTAGCCAATCTTGTTCTTGTGACTTTAATATTTTAGCTGAAATAACCTGTACCGCTTTTATATTCTTACTTTCATCTAATAATTGATGATAGATTTTTACTATCTCTTCTAAAATAGACATACGGGAATTTTCTATTAATAACAATAAAAAATTTTGCACCATATTATTAATTTTTAACGTTTTTGCTAGTAATTTGATAGCGTTAATTTTATGCAGCTTATGAATTATAGGCGAAGACATAACTTTTTTGATATTAATATTATCATCGATAGCTTGATTTATGACCTTGATTTGTTCAAAAATTTCTCCCTCGGTGTTATTATCTCTACCATTATTAAACAACGCAGCGGCATAATTTTTAATTAATTTTTCTCTAGTCATGGTACTTTTTAAATATGTATAGCTCTCTCGAAAGCTTGTAATACTGATTCTGCCGTCATTTCCGATAATGTCGGATGCGGGAAAATACTATTAATTATGTCTAACTCTGTGCCTTCTAAGTTTTTAGTAATTACATAACCGTGAATTAATTCGGTAACTTCTGTTCCTATTAAATGAGCTCCGAGCAACTCACCGGTTTTAGCATCAAAGATAGTTTTTATCATCCCTTCACTATCGCCGCTAACTAAGGCTTTACCGTTTGCCGAAAAAGGAAATCTCCCGACTTTTAGCTGATAGCCCGCTTTCTTAGCCGCTTCTTCCGTGAGTCCGACGCTGGCTATTTGTGGAGAGGAATAAGTACAGCCGGGGATATTCTGCTTATTAATAATATGAGGTTTAAGCCCGGCTATAAATTCTGCCGCAATAATACCTTCATGGCTCGCCTTATGTGCAAGCCAAGGTGTGCCGGCTACGTCGCCTATAGCATAAATTCCTGCCTCCGCGGTCTGCATAAATTCATTCGTTACGATATGCCCATTTTCTATTTTGACTTTGGTTTTTTCCAATCCCAAATTTTCAGTATTAGCAATAATCCCGACCGCCATAAGTAAAATTTCAGCCGGTAATTTGTATAATTTCCCTGCTATTTCAAGTTCTACCTCTATTTTATCTTTTAATTTAGTTTGCTTTAAAAGTTTTGCATCAGTATAAAATTTTATCCCTCTTTTTTCAAAGCTTTTTCTAGCAATTAAAGAAATTTCAGCATCCTCAACGGGTAATATTCGGCTGTGTGCTTCAATCACCGTAACATCCACGCCTAAGCTATTATAAAACGAAGCAAATTCTATCCCGATTGCACCCGAACCCACTATAATCATCGATTTAGGCAACTCGTGCGGCACCATTGCCTCCTTAGAAGTCCAAATTTGTTTGCCGTCAGGCTCAAATCCTTTTAAAATTCTTGGGCGTGCACCTGTCGCTATAATAATATTTTCTGCCTTTATCGCCGATTTACCGAGCGATGAATCTATATTTATTACTTTATCAGTGCTTAGTGACGCTATCCCGTCTATTACGGTAACTTTATTTTTTTTAAGCAATAATTTAACACCGCCTGCTAACTTAGCGGATATTTCTCTTGAACGCTCAACTATTTTTTTTATATTAATCGTCGGACTACCTACTTCAACACCATAATCTGCGGCATGTTTTATATGCTCAAAAATTTCTGCCGATTTAAGTAGCGACTTGGTCGGTATACATCCCCAGTTAAGACATACCCCCCCTAAATGCTCTTTCTCGATTAAAGCAACTTTTTTCTTTAATTGTGCCGCTCTGATTGCCGCAACATATCCCCCTGGACCACCGCCTATTACCACTAAATCGTAATTTTCCATTTCAAACTCGTTAGTTGTTTTTTTATATATTTGCACATGGATTGTAAAACATTCTCGATGTTATTCTAGCTAAAGGCAGGCGTCGTTGCATGGCTCTAAAAAAGCGTTGTAGGTCATTCTAGCTAAAGGCGGGAATCTAGGCTTTTTTGTCATGCTGAACTTGTTTCAGCATCTCTTATAGTAGATACTGAAATAAATTTAGGATGACTTAAAAATATTTTTTTCTGGATTCCTGCTTTCGCAGGAATGACATATAGCACTTTTTTTGAGTCACGCAACAATGCCCCAAGGTAGCAGAAATGACAGAAGAAAACAAGATATTTATTGGAAGAAACGTATCAAAAGCAACACTAGATATATCTATAAATAAAAAACATTACAAAATTAATAATATAGATGAAGCAGTAACTAATTTTATAAAATTTAACTTTTTTATTCTTGACTCTTAAGATAGTAAATTCCCGCTTTTAGCTAGAACGACATATAGCACTTTTTTAGAGCCACGCAACAATGCCCACAGAATCTAAGGAGTTAAAGCTAATTTGTGTTTTAAGTTGACTAGCTTAATGTGGCAGTTAACGCTACATTGGCTACTAGCTAAGGTAGTTGAGGTGAGTTTTTTAGGTGTGCGTTTTACAATAAAATTTTCTTGAGGCTTTAATTTTATATTTTTCAAAAATTTATCTGTTTCATGAGCTAAATATTCTACCTTAACTTTTGCTATTCCTTGCTTTTTAAAATTTAAAATTTCAGCGGCTTTTTCGGAAACATCTACGATGCGATTCTTTTTAAAAGGACCTCGGTCATTGACCATAAGTATCACAGATTTATTATTAGCTTGATTGGTTACTTTTATAAGGCAAGGCAAGGGCAGGGTTTTGTGGGCTGCCGTTAATAGGTTTTTGTTATATTTATCGCCATTGGCAGTTTTTTTACCGTGAAATCCGCCTTTAGTGCCGTACCAGGAAGCTATGCCTAGCTGGGTATATATTTTATTAGGACTTTGAGGTTTATAAGTCTTACCATTTATTTTATAGCTTTTTCCGACTTTATAGTGTCCTTGATAACTTAAATTGTGAGGATCATCTTTTGAGAGCTTTTTATATAGATGTTGCTTTGAAGTATTACAGCTTATAAGCCCAAAACATAGGATCAAAAAAATTAATAATTTTAATTTATTATAAGTTACTATCATCTATATCATTATTTTCATTAATATCGGAAAAATTATCCATGATTTTAACATAACAAACTACTTTCTCAACGCCTTTTATTTTTGATGAAATAGCAGATATTTTTGCTAATTCTTCTTCTGACCTAGCAATACCGAATAAATATACGATATTATTTACGGTAAGAACTGTATAATTTGCAAATTTTATATCTTTTCTAACCAAAGTTTTTGTTTTAATCTGCGTTGTTATAAGGCTGTCTCTGGTATATTGCACTAAATCAAAGTGATTGCTTTTTTTATTAATTTTAAGTTCATTAATAACTTCTTTAACTCCTTTTTGATTCCAAGCAATTTCGATTGCTTTCAGGGCATCTTCTTCTTTTTCTATATTTCCTGTGAATAATACTCGTGCTTGTGACACTTCTACCTTAATTTTTGCACCGAGCTCCTTAAAGTTATTTTTAATGAGTGCCGTTTTAATTGCCGCCGAGATTTTGGCGTCATTGATTGTTTCCGACATTGGCTGATCTTTTGAAGCGGCAATACCGGTAGTAGTTGCGGCGGTAAAGATTGCCGGTAAACAACCGCTTAGCGTAAGAGATAAAAACATGATGATTAAAATTTTTTGCATAATTATAATTTTTTATCAGGTAATTTGTTTCTTAGCAAGTAAGGTACTTGTAATAAAATAAATATAAGAGTAATCGGGATTACCCCAAATACTTTGAATTTTACCCATGTTACTTCCGTAAAGTTACGCCAAACTATTTCATTAATTATGGCCATGACAAAGAAAAACCCGGCAGCTCTGTAGCTTAAAGTAATCCAACTTTCTTCTTTAAGCTCAATTATATTTTCTAAAGCATATTTAATAAAGGGATTTTTTCTTATACCGCTCATAAGAAAAATAATACCGAAAATAATATATAAGATAGTCGGTTTTATTTTTATATACATCGAATTGCCGCTAATTAGCGTGACACTACCGGAAACAAGTAAAACACTTGCAGAAATTAGCGATAATTTTGATACTTTCCCGTCGATAAAATAACAAAGAGTGATACAAATAATAGCGGTGATAAGCATATACAAAGTAGCACTTTGTATGCCGCCGCCATAAAAAAATCCGGCAAAAAATGCTATTACGGGACCGATTTCTGATAAGAATTTGAACATATAATATTTTTTAAATGTATTTAGAATAAATTTATCCTAAAGTCAACTAGTATGAAAACTTCGTATATTTTAATTTTATTTGTATTAAAATATTGATTAAACCTATAGTGAAAAAATAAGCCACAACCTGTAAACCGTTTGGTCTTGCAATGTAACCGGTAACAATATGTAATACCTTGCCTGTTATACTCTTATCAGAGATTAACCAAGAGCTATCCCAAAGCTGATCGGATAAAAACGTAATTAGACCTGAGGAAGTTAAGATACCGGCGGCACTTGCCGCAAAGCCTCCGGCGATCAGCATTAATAAGATAGTAGAAATTTTAAAAATATATTTTTGATTGGTAATTTTTATTAACCCGAAATATATTATTAAACCAAGTAAAAATCCGGTTGTCGTGCCTATGATAACTCCTTGTAAATAAACGCTGCTAGTAAGTGTTTCAATTGAAGAGATACTATATACTAAAATAATAATTTCCGCTCCCTCGCGTAAAATAGTGCTGGCCACAAGTAAAACCAGCATTATATAACTGCCGCTCCCTTCGTTAATTTTTGCGGATAAATCATTAAGATGTAGCTTTACTTTAACACCGTAACCTTGCATCCAAATTATCGTCCAGCTAATTAAGATAGTGGTTAATATCATAACGCAAGAGTCAAACAGCTCGTCGCCCATCCCTCCAAAGGATAAAGATATTTTTCGAGTGAAAAATGCAAAAATTGAGGCAGATACTACTCCAAGCAGGATGCCGGCAATAATATATAAACGTGATTTCTCTATTTGCTTTGTTACGGCAAGTATTATCCCAAGTAATAAAGATATCTCTAAACATTCACGGAATACAATTAAAGCAATTTTAAACATTTTATACCTTACATCTAATTAACGATAAGACAACCTTGAGCAGTTTCCTGGTGAAAATCACCAAAAAAATCGTACCTCCCGGATGCTAAAGGTGCAAGTATAATATTTATAGAGGAGTTAGGCATTACTATTTTTTCCCGATGGAGATCATTACTTTCAAATTCTTCTACTACATCATCCTGGTTATGAATAACTAACAGTAATTTCGTATTTTTAGGTACTTCAATCATACTGGGAATAAATTTATGATCTTTTATAATAATATTTACTTCTAATATCTCTTCTTTAGTATCTTTACTAGGTTGCTTATTTATAGCGATAATTGTAATTATTGCTAGTAAAAAACCTATTGAACTTAATAATAAAATAATATTTCTCATGTAAGCATTTATAAAAGTTTAGCCGGTAATTTTTATTAAAGAGACAAAATACACTAATATAACCATAATGACAAGAATAGTTAACAAAATATAATTCTTTTGTTTTTTAATATTTTTTTTTGAAGGCATATTTTTATTATTTTATGTTCTACTTAGGTTATTACAAGTACGGTGCCAAGCCATGCAACAAAACTACTAAAAAGAGCTGAAATTATTTAACTCAAGCATTAAATATTCCTCCAAGGGTAATGAGTCATTAGAAATAATTTTATTTAAATTCGATCCCGTAGCTTTAAAAGTTTTGCCTTTAGCAATTACCGTTCTAGTCCCTACCGGCACTTTGCCGTGAAGAGCATATGAAAAAATTAAGGGATAAGCAATATCGCCTATTTTCATATCAATTTTTTTCTGCGATAGCTTTGAATCATATAATATTTTACCGTCTGATAAACGAGTGATTTTTGCATCAAAGGCTACTTTTTCTCCGCATAACAAAGGCACACGGTAAGCTATTTCATCATCAAATACTTTTACTTCATTACTTTGTATAAAGTTTTGCGGTAATATAGATTTTAATACGACATTCAGCCTATATGGACTGTTTGGGTCAATATTTTTACTTTGGTATTCTTGATTATAATAGGCATATTTTGCCGGAATAATCGCCTCTCTTGCTTGACCGACCATCATTCCGACAATTATGCTATCCATCCCCGGTAATATAGCTCTTGAACCTAAAGTAAAAGTCTTGGTATCTTCGGTAAGTAAATTATTATCAATATCAGATAATTGATAATATACCGTTACGACATGACCGCAAGAAGCAGGACCGATATTACCGTTACCAATAGTATTAATTTTAAATAACGGTGTGATTAAATCTTTATGCACTTCTATTGTATAATTTTCAGTATCGAGAGGTTTATTTAACGGCTGGATAAGATTTTCAAAAAATACTCTTCCTTCTTCGGTTTTAAGGGCATTTACTATTACTTTTGAAATGGTTTTTTCAATTAAGTTACCGGTTAACATATTATTCGGCTCAGCATGATCGGGCGACCGGTTTTCAGAAGTAAGGTTACTGACGATTGCTTGTTCTTTTTGATTATTCTCTAAAGAAGGTGATGCTTTTATCTTTACAATGTTGTAAAGTATTAACATTACAATTATTAGAGTTAAAAATTTTTGCATAGCAGGTTTGAGGATTAATGTTTTATGTATATTAACAATCAATAATCAATTGATCAACAAACAAATAAAAATTATACTTAAAATTAATTTGATTAACGTAATTAATTGATCTACTAATATACATTATATAACTTGGTTAATTTAAAGAGTTGTCGTATCGAGGCTTGTAGCTGTGTTGCCCGCATGGTTCGAATTTTTGCAAAGCATACGGTGTCATACCGTGGCTTGACCCTGTGTTGTACGAACGTTAAAGAAAAGGCTGTGTCATGCCGTGACTTGATCACGGCATCCAGAAAAAACCTTAATAAAAAGACTGGATACCGTGGTCAAGCCACGGTATGACACCATACTTGTAATAACCATAATACGGTAAATTCGTGCCACGCAACAACGCTGAATTGACCAAGGGGGACAAGTTTAATAAAAATAATTATAAGTGGTAAAATGTGAAAAATTTTTTATTTTGTTTACTTTGTTTTTTGGCAGTTAACGTATTTGCTGCTATGCCTCAATTTTATAGTAATAACCTTAATCGTTGTAATATTACTAGAAATATATTAAATGACTATGAACCGAAAGTTTTTGAACCCACCAATAACTTACTTCGTAAAACAGGTCAATTATCTAAATATAACGGCGAAAAAATTTTAATAAAGGGTAGAGTGCTGGACCAGAATTGTGTACCGGTGTCAGATGCAAAAATATATTTATGGCAAGTCGGGCAAGACGGAAGATATCCGTATGAGCCGCTACGGACACGGGTCGATAAAAAAAGATTCTACGCTAATAGTAATTCAAGCTTTACCGGCTCCGGTACTGCTACTACTAATAACAAAGGGGAATATTATTTTATTAGTATGTTATCTTCTCGTTTTAAGAATGCAAATATTAGAGTGGAACATCCTAGCCTTAAGACTTTGCAAACACGATTAGAATTATCCGATAAAAATATTTGTGAAGGTGGGTGCGGTGAAATGAATCCGGCTTTATTTACTGTAGAACAAGAAATAAAAGCATATTGCTTTGATTTGGTGCTGTCAGGCACTACTTTAAAGAGGTATTGATGAAGCTATGGAAGGAAAGGTATTTATAAGCCGAATCGTCATTGCGAGGAGTTACGAGTGTTCTTGCATGGATCGAATTTTTGCAAAGCGTTCGGTGTCATGCCGTGGCTTGACCACGGTATGACATTGGAACCATTTTTCAAGCCATGCAACAATGCCAATGCCTAATGAGAACGACATCAAGCTACTTCTGTTTGTTGAGGAACCTCTAACGGTTTTTTGATACCGCAGCTACTTAATATTGTAGATATTAATAATAAAAAAAGTAAAAATGTTTTCATTAAAATCTCGTAAAACTATAAAAAATACTTTTATTTATATGATTTTGAAAAATTATAGTAAATACTTTTTTATTATTATAGTAAGCTTATTATTAACTACAACTAGCTTTGCTTCTTCCCAGTTCGGTAAACCTACCGTAAAATTTTTAAGCGGCTCGAATGTTCCGGATAACGTAATATTTTTTGATGAAGAAAAAAATCAATATTCTCTTGATCAGTTTGAAGGAAAAACTATATTATTAGTATTTTGGGCAACTTGGTGTGCGGCATGTATTAAAGAAATGCCCGACCTTGATATTTTACAAAAAGATTTTAGAAAGTTACCTTTTGAGATAATACCCGTATCGGAGGATTATCAAGGAGTAAAAGTTATCCAAGAACATTTTAAAAGCTATCAAATAAGATATTTATCGATTTATCACGATTATAAAAATCAATTATTTAAAGCATTTTCAATTGTAGGAATACCGACTAGTATATTAATAAGTCCGGAGGGAAAAAAAATAGCTAGCTTTACCGGTAATACAAATTGGCATGACGAAAAAATTAGAGGGATTATTTTAGCCAATATTCCGGGAAATTATCCTGATCCAAAAAATAGTTATAATGAAGGGTCTCTTAATCAGCCCGGTAAGCCTTTAAAACCGGTGCAAAAAGGCACAGTCAAAAAATCTATAAATCAAGGTGAGTCAGAAAAATCAACTTCGGATGAAGAATTTACTTCAGAAGATAAAAAAGAGCAAAATAATGAATGAAAGAAATAAAAGCGTCATTGCTAAAGCAGAATTTGAACCGATAATAAGTAAACGTCAAATGAGTAAATTAGAACAATTATTTTCTTTTTTTCCGTCAATTTTTACCAATTCCAAAGATGTTATCGCTGTTCTGCGGCTTAGCGGGGTGATAGGCAAAATCAGTACTATGCAGTCAGGGCTTACTTTAGAGTCGTTAAATGAATTAATAGAAAAAACTTTTAAAATAAAAAAACTTAAAGCGGTTTGTTTAGTGATTAATTCGCCCGGCGGGGCACCGGTACAGGCAGAGCTCATTTCTAAACGTATTCGTGAGCTTGCTGAAGAAAATGAAATAAAAATTTATAGTTTTATAGAAGACGTTGCTGCCTCGGGAGGATACTGGCTGGCTTGCATCGGCGATCAAATATATGCCTCACGTAGTTCGATTATAGGCAGTATCGGGGTTATAGCAAGCGGCTTTGGTTTTCATGAAGCTATCAGTAAACTTGGAATAGAGCGGCGTATTTATACCGAAGGGACAAATAAAGCAATTTTAGACCCTTTTCAGCCGATACAAAAAGATGATCTTAAAATAATTAAAAATTTACAAAAGCAAGTTTATGAGCATTTTGTCGATTATGTGAAAGAAAGACGTATCGGTAAATTAACCCAAGGAGATGATATTTTATTTAACGGTGAATTTTGGGCAGGACAAATTGCCGCTGATTACGGTTTAATTGACGGCATCAATGATATGTATAGTGTTATGAAAGAAAAATTCGGTGAAAATATCAAATTTCAATATGTTAGTGCTAAACAGCCATGGCTTAAAAGAAAATTGGGTATATTAAGTAAAAACCTTTCCGAAAATTTTGCCGATTCTTTAGTAGGAGCAGTAGAAAATAAACTTATGCAGGATAAGTTTAATATTAAGTAGGGTGACTACCGGAATCGTCATGGCGAGGTCATGAAGTGGCTGGCATTGTTGCGTGGATCGATTTTACCGTATTATGGTTATTACAAGTATGGTGTCATACCGTGGCTTGACCACGGTATCCAGAAAAAACCTTAATAAAAAGACTGGATGCCGTGATCAAGTCACGGCATGACACCGTACG
>JAJIYK010000049.1 GCA_020881235.1 Rickettsia endosymbiont of Oxypoda opaca
GCAAAGCGTACGGTGTCATGCCGTGGCTTGACCACGGCATCCGGTCTTTTTATTAAGGTTTTTTCTGGATACCGTGGTCAAGCCACGGTATGACACCATACTTGTAATAACCATAATATGGTAAATTATGATCCACGCAACGATGCCAAAAACAATACCAAAAGATGCGACAGCCTACACTTGCATAATCTTTTTTATCCACATTTTAATTCCTATCACTTTTCTCTAAAAGCCTTAAATGCTGTATCAGTTAGAGGATCAAGGAGATATTTTAAAAGCGTTCTGGTGCCGGTAACGATTTGTACTTCGGCTTGCATGCCGGGATGCAGCTCTAATTTCCTAGATTTAGCAATTTTATTGAACTCGTCCATATCAATTTCAATGCGTGCTACATAATAATTATCAGGTTGAGCGGGGTTTTGGTTCCGGTCTTGTACAATATCGGGTGAGATTTTTACTACTTTGCCGGTAAATAATGGCGTCGTCCTTGATTTAAACGCACTGAAACGTATTTTAGCTACTAACCCTTCATGCACGGCATCAATATTTTTTTGCGACACTTTCGCCTCTATTATTAAAGGGTCATTAGTCGGCGAAATCTCTAAAATAGGTTGCCCCGGGCTAATAAAGCCACCGATTGTATGATAGTTTAAGACATTAATAACCCCGTCAACCGGTGATTTTATAATTATGCGACTAAGCGAATCGGTAAGGGAGGTAAATTTTTCTCTAAGATGTGCTACCTGTACTTGTGCTTCTCGAAGCTCGGTTAATGTTTTTTCGGTATATTTATTTTGTAAATTTATGATACTAATTTCACTTTCGGTAATAGCATGCCTTGTGCCGGCAATCTCGGTATCTATTCCAGCAACTTCACTTCTGGAATTAGCTTCTTTTGCTTCCATTTCCAGCAAAGTTGCTTTTTGTACAAAACCTTTTTGCATTAAAATTTTCAAGGCTTTTAGGCGATCTTGTAATACTTCCGCTGTTTTTTTAGCGGCAACTTTTTTAGCCTCTAGCCCTTCAATTTTTTTCTCCAGCTGGGCAATTCTCTGATTTAGAGCATTTTTTTCTGACCTGTAGACTTCCTTTTTTGACCTAAATAAATTTTCTTGCGTATGAATTATTTTTGCCACTTCGGGAATATTTATATCTTCCATTAAAAACTCGGCAAATTCAATTTGTTCTAAATTATCCCGTTCGGCAATTAAACGATTTTCAGTAGCTAAAGCGTTTCTATATTGATTTAAGATACTTTCATGTTCGCTCTTGATTCTAGTTTCATCAAGCTCGATTAATTTATCTCCGGTTTTAACTTTGTCACCTTGTGCCACAAAGATACCGGCAATAATTCCGCCTTCATGATGTTGAATCGTCTTTTTGTTGGTGCTAGGCATTACTATACCGACTGAGACGGCTCCGCTATCTAAGGGTGCAAAGCTTGCCCACATGCCGCCGATTAAAACTAAGAAAATTATTACATAAACGCCGAAAATAATCGGTGACCTGGCAGTTTGCACCACATTATTACGATCCTTATCCGTTTTTCTGGTAATAAAATTAACGAATCTATCAAGTTTGATCAGTAAAAATTCTATTATTTTAGAAATTCTGGTAAGTATTTTATTGGATAATATTTTACGTTTGGAACCCTTAGCAAACATTGCATCACTTTTTAAAGACAATAATTGTTTTAATTGTTCCGGCGTAATTTGAGGCTTATTGTTTTTTGATTCTTGCATAATATTTAAAATCTAGTCATTAATATGAATTGTGCCGCCCTTTAAAGTTTTAAAATGGTTGTGGATTTCTTCCTGGTTACCGTAAACAGCTACTGCACCGTCTTGTAATATTAAAATTTTATCTACCACCGATAATACCGACGGTCTATGAGAAATTACCACGCAGGCAATCCCTCTAGCTTTTGCTTGTTTTAAAGCACTTGCTAAAGCCACTTCTCCCGCTTCGTCTAAGTTAGCGTTCGGCTCGTCTAAAATAATAAGTTTCGGATTACCGTAAAAGGCTCGAGCAAGTCCAAGGCGTTGCTTTTGTCCGCCGGACAGGTTTGAACCTCCGGCACCGATATCGGAATCATAACCGTCGGCAAATCTTAAAATCATCTCATGAGCACCGGCTATCTTTGCCGCTTCGATAACTTTTTGTGGATCGGGATTCTCAAGCATTCTGGCTATATTTTGTTTAATACTGCCGCTAAAAAGCTCTATTCCTTGCGGTAAATATCCTACATGATTACCAAAATCTTCTCTATTCCATCGGTAAATTTCTGCCTCGTCAAGTCGCACTGAACCGGATAATGCTTTCCATACTCCGACTATAATCTTAGCTAAAGTAGATTTTCCCGCCGCCGAAGGTCCAATAATTGCCAGTATTTCTCCAGGCTGGACGGCAAAGCTTACTCCTTTTAAAATATATTTCGGTACGGGCGGTTGCGGTAAATGGCTTGGAATAGGAGTAGCATAATAAATATTATCCACCGTGAGATGCCCCTCGACGTTAGGAATCGGCATAGCTTCGTCTCTTGACTTATATGTCGCAAATAGTTGATTAATATTTTTATACGATTTAAGCGCACCGCTCATACTTTTCCACATCTCAATAGCATTATCGAAAGGTGCTAATGCTCTACCGACTATTATCGAACTCATAATCATATTGCCGGGCGTCATGTCTCTACCGCCGCTGGTGACGACAACATAAGCACCGACGCCTGTTACCGCCATTTGCATAACGTTACGAATAAACCTTGAAAAGTTAGAAATTGCACCGTTACGGTAGCTAGCAACCGATTGCTTATCTAATGCCGCTAAATTAAATTTATGCCAATTGTGGGTAACGTTTTTCATCATCCCCATAGCTTCAACTACTTCGGCATTTCTATTGGCGATATCTGCCTGCGTCATACCTTTTATTGAAAATTCGGTAGCTTCACCAAGCGTTTTATTAGTAGCCGCCGCATTAAAAAAGGCAGTCGAAACTATAATAACCGCTCCTAAAACCGTAATAGCTCCAAGATACTTATTAATTAAAAAAATAACTATAATATAGATAATACTCCAAGGAGCATCGAATAAAGTATTAATGCCGGTACTGGTTAAAAAGGTTTTAACCGTTTGAAAATCTCTCAACAACTGGCTAGAACCCATATTAGACCTGGTTGCGGCGGCGGAAATAGAAATAGAAAAAACTACCGGTGCTACCGTTCTATCAAGCCATTCTCCTACTTTAATTAGAGTAAAGGATCTTGCAACTTGTAACAGCCCGTAAACAAAGTAAACATAAGCTATTATTATCGATAAAAATAATAAAGTTGATAAATTGCCGCTGCCAAGGACTCTATCTAAAACTTGCAAAGAATAAAGCGGCGTAATTAACATCAAAACATTAATTACGAAAGCAAACCAAAAAACTATCCAAAAAGCTGTTTTACATTGCTCTAATGCTTGTACCAAAGGGTTTTTGTTAGTTATAACATTATTTTTATTCATGTATTTATCTCAAGTTTATGTAGCTTTTTTATAAATCTTTTTAAATTTGAAGTTAGAATTAATAAAAATCCGTCATAGCGAAACCACGAAGGCGTTGTTGCGTGGCTCGAATTTTTGCAAAGCGTTCGGGGTGTCATTCCGTGGCTCCGACCACGGAATCCAGTTTTATAACGTCATAAAAAGGCTCTAAAATAAGTCTAATATGGCTTTATTTTTCTGGATGCCGTGATCAAGTCACGGCATGACACAGCCTTTTCTTTAACGTTCGTAC